>JAAELR010000140.1 GCA_024226455.1 Paracoccaceae bacterium | reverse complement strand
TGTTGGAGCTTCTGGACCAGATCGGTGGTGCGGCTGAAAAGGACACGGTAGCCTTGCTCGACAAGTGCGAGCCCGATGGCTGAGCCGAGATGCGATTTGCCCACGCCTGGTGGGCCAAACAGCAGGATGTTGCTGCCCTTACCGATCCAGCTGTCGCCAGCGGTGATGGCACTGACATGGGCTTTGGACAGCATTGGGACGGCTGTGAAGTCGAAGGTCTCGAGCGTCTTTGCGGGCAGCAGGCGTGCCTGTGCGAGATGTCGCGCGATACGGCGACGATCTCGTTCCGCCAGTTCCTGCTCCACCAGGGTGCTGAGCAGCCGAGCGAGCCTCGGGTGATGGTGGCGCTCTATCGTCCCGACACGCCGGTCAGCATCCACGATCTTGGCCCGTTTGCCGCCATCGCCAACGATCTGGAGATCCTGGCACGGCTGAACCGGATGGAGACCCTCGACAAGTGCCCGCGACCGGCTGAACAAGGCGCCAATACCGGCTGCCCGGAAATCAAAGACTGGGACGTGCTGAACCAGCTTCAGGGCGAGCATCGCTCCGCCACACAAGCGGTTCTCGGGGCCAAGGCGCGCCTGGCGCATGTGCTGCTCGCCCCGCTCGGAAAGATTTCCAAGGATCGGAGTATTGCCGTCGCCCCCGATGGTGCCCTGCACCGGTTGAACTTCGCGCTACTCACCCCTGGCGGGCGCGGTCATCTGTTTGTGACCAACGAGCTGCGCCTGCTTGCCCATGGACGGGTTATCGCCGTCGGCATCCCCACGCCACCTCCCAATGCCAAGAACCAGTTCTTCGTACCCGGTGGCCGTGCCTATGGCGAGCCCTTGGATCCAGAAACCAGCTGCGAGCACATCCTGCCCAGTGGCAAATTCTGCCCCCTGCCTTTTGCCGAAAAAGAGGCTCGCGCAATCGCCAGCCTGGCCCAGGGCCGGGCACTGACAGTCGAAGGTGCCTATACGGGAGCTGAAGCGACCGAAGCCGTCGTCAAGACCAGATCGCCGGGCTCGCGGATTGTGCATCTGGCCACCCATGGGGGCTATACTCCGGGTGCCGGAACCGGGGGTAGCACCGGATGCAGCGGCACGGGCACTTCGGTTCCGGTCTTGCCTTGGCGTGGATACCAGACGCCATTGCGGATATTGCTGGCGGTGAAGCGGTCCAATACGTCACCGCGCCGCTGGCCGCTGTAGATGGCCACCAGCGCGACTCGGGTCAGGTGCGGCTGGCCATCCGCGAACAGACGTTCCAACGCCCACTGCGGCCATGGCTCGTAGCTGCCGACGCCTTTGACGCGCTCGATCTTGCGGCATGGATTGACGTCACAGAAGCCGCGTACTGCGCCCCACGCGAAGACCGCACTGAGATCATCCAGCCGCCGGTTGGCCGTGGCCGACCGATCGGAAAGGCTGTCATAGACCGCCTGCACATGCACCGGACGTATCAGGGACGGCAGGAATTCGCCCCAGCGTTCCAGTGCGAGATCCAAGGCCAGATTGCGCAGGTTTTTGTTGTTGGCCGAAAGAGCGCGGAATTTGGCGCTGTCGCGGTGGCTCTGCACCAGTGCCGCCCAGCCCTTGGGGTTGATCAGATGGCCGGGATGGACACCAAAACACTCAGACCAAGCGGCATCGTAGGCGGTGCGGTAGCCTTCGTCGAACGGGTGCGGTAGGGGGCGGCGGAATTCCGGGTGGCCGCGCCTGGCAAATCGAAAGTAGAAGAAATCGCGGCCCCGCGACAGCTTGCGCTGGACAAATCGTTCAAGCCGGATGTCGGCGCTCATTACCGGGCTCCCCGGCTGGCCGCCAGAATCGGGTCGTGCGCGTCATCGTTGGCTGGCGGCAGGTGCGGAATGACCCGGTTTGAATTGTCGATCCTGGCTTGCACGTCCGACCATCTCCACCGCCGCAGTGTGCCGATCTTCACCGGCAACGGCAATATGCCCCGTTTCGTGTAGTCTTCGACAGTCGATGTGCTGCAGTCAAGGAGCTTGGCCAGACGCGTCAGGCCGACATATTCGTGAGGGCGTGCGGTGTC
>JAAELR010000139.1 GCA_024226455.1 Paracoccaceae bacterium | reverse complement strand
CCTGGCGCAAGTCCTTGCAATGGGCGGTGCAAAGTCGCCCGCCCATGACGTGCTGGACATCGCGGCGCAGGCCTTTGAGACGCTCGACAGCGAGCAGGGTCTCGCCCAGGTCACCAGCCTGCGCGAAACGATCGGAGATCGCGATGAGCCTGACACTTGAATGCCCGCAATCCATGGGCCCCGAGGCGCGTGCCCTGATGGCGGCCCTGGCCCCGGTAAAGCCAGAGACCCTGCGCAGCGAACCACCGGCCAGCCAGACCCGCGACCCGGCAACGCTGATCGCATTGGCAAGCCTGGTGTTGTCGGTACCCGGCGCGGTGCTCGCCACACTTGAGGTCAAAGAGCGTCTCGATCGCCGCGACATCAAACCCAGGCTCGACGCCCTGAAGGAGAGGCTTTCAGTAGCGGATGGCTCTGCACGCCTCCACTTCCCGTCAGGCGCGTCGATGGATCTGGCCCGAACCTCTACAGACGCTGCCATCGACATGGTGATCCGCGAGCT
>JAAELR010000138.1 GCA_024226455.1 Paracoccaceae bacterium | reverse complement strand
GGGGACACATGGGAAACGACGCCATGCTGGTATGGGCTCGGTCGTAGGGGATCGCCTTGATGATGGACAGCCGTGGACCGCAATGGGTGCAGTTGGTGAAGGGATAGCGGTAGCGGCGATTGGCCGGGTCCAGCACCTCGGCCAGACACTCGGGACAGGTGGCGGCATCCGCGGTCACAGCCGTGTGTACCTCACCCTCCCGGCTGACGACAATATGGAATCCCCGGGGAGGATCCCCAACATCCTCCAGGGTCGTGCGGACGATCTTCCGGATAGACGCCAACGGCGGCTGCTCGGCCCGCAGGCGTTCTACAAATTCCACCAGCGACTCCCGGCTTCCCCAGGCATTAATCAACACACCTTCGCCGTCGTTCCATACCTGCCCGGCGATGCCGCACTCCTTGGCCAGCCGCCACACCGTCGGCCGAAATCCCACCCCTTGCACAATACCGGTTACCCGGATGCTCTCCGCCATCATCAATGCCGCTCGGCTTTTCGGCGGTGCCTGGCGATTGTCATCGGGGTACGGGACTTGGGCACTTTGTAGACAAAATTATAGCGGGCAATATGATAGCTGGGATCGAAACCGAAAAAGTTCAGGTGCATCCTTTCCAGCTCCTGGTCACGGTATCGTTGCAGGGGCTTGTGCATCTCATCGGCCGCACGGCGTTGGGTTTTGGATTCCAGGTGTGAGGCCAAGGCCGGCGAACTCGCCATCTCGGCGGCACGCCGCTTGACGACCGTGACGAAACCCTGGATATCCTTGGCAAAGGCCGCATCGATCAGACCGAGGGAGAGCGCCTCCCGTGTACCCATCGGCAGCCTCGCCCGGGTAATGTGCTCGGCATTTTCGACGCCGGCATAACGGGGCAACAGATAGCTCCAGTACTCGGAACCGTAAAGATTACCCATGTCCTTATAGTGGGGGTTCAGGATCACGCCCTCGCGCGCCCATACCTCATCGGCGGCACGCGCCAGGAAGACGCCGCCGGCGCCGGCATTGCCCTGCAGGGCGGCGATAGTCAGGTGGGAATCGGTGTTGATAATCTCCAGGGCCAAATCATCGATCGCGCTGATGTTTCGCCACGACTCGTCCGCCGCGCTGTCGGCGGCTTCGATCAGGTTCAGGTGCATACCATTGGACCAGTAATCCGGACCGCCCATCAGCACAATTACTCTGGTGTTGCGCCCCCGCGCTTCCACATAGGCATGGCGCAGCCGCTCGCACTGCCCTGTACCCATGGCGCCGTTGTAGAACGGGAAATGCAGATAGCCAACCTCCCCTGCCTCCTCGTACCGGATATCGCGATAGCCGCTGTCCTGATCAGGTGTAATTTCCGGCAGGCCCCCGACCTCGGCTGCGAGCAGCCTGGTCGCCGGCAGCTTGAACGGATGGGCATGTTGCTTATCCCGCAGG
>JAAELR010000137.1 GCA_024226455.1 Paracoccaceae bacterium | reverse complement strand
TCCCGCATGCCGCCCATGCTGCGATTCTGGGGCGGGGCGATTCGGTACCGGTCTATGACCCGCACCAGGTGCACCGCGAGTTTCCCGGTCGCTGGCAGAGCTATATCCGCGCCAACTATCGCAATCTGAGCCATGTGCAGCGGGTGTTTGGCGTGTCGGAGCGCACATCGCGCAAGTGGTGGAACGGCGAGACCGGTGCCAATGGCGGGCATGTGGCGATCGCGGTGAATGAACACCCGGTTGCTGCCCCGCGCATGCTGTTCGCGGCGGAGTGATGCGGATGGTGGCCCCCCCTTTTTGCCTGGCGCGGACAAAAGTCCGGACTTTCGTGCCGGCTGTCGCCGATGCCGGCGGGGTGCCGGGATGAACGGCCCCGATCTCTTCGGCAAACTGCCCGCGGTTCGACCTGGCAATGCGGAGATCCTTGCGGAGTTCTCGGCGCTTCGCCCGGCCGGAGGGTTCGACCTGATCATGGCCGATCCGCCCTGCTCATTCGACAACTGGTCGGCGGCCGGTGAGGCCAAGAGCGCGGCTCGGAAGTACAATTGCGAGCCGCTCGACTGGATCCGGCGTCTGCCGGTCGCAGCACTGGCGGGCGAGGATTGCCTGCTCTGGCTCTGGGCCACCAACCCGCTGTTGCCCGAGGCGCTGCAGGTGGTGGCCGACCGGGGTTTTCAGTTCAAGACCGCCGGGACCTGGGTCAAGCGCACCACCCGCGGCAAGGTGGCTTTCGGTACCGGCTATGTGCTGCGCTCGGCCAACGAGCCATTTGTGATCGCCACCCGCGGCGCGCCGAAGACGACGCGCTCGACCCGTTCGGTGATTGCTACCTATGACGACGGGTTTCACCTGGGCAGCCGGGACTGGCCCCGCGGCACCATCACCATCGAGGGGCTGGCGCGCGCGCATTCGCAGAAACCTGAAGAGGGGTTTGCCGCCTGCGAGGCGCTAATGCCTGATGCCCGCCGCCTTGAGGTTTTCAGCCGTGCCGATCACCCGGGCTGGAGCGCCTGGGGCGACGGGGCGGGCACCATCGCCGCCTGACGGGCGGCAAGAACAGGAGAAACAGACCATGGCATTCACACCGGCAACACCACCCGAGGCGAAGACCCCGGGCACTGGCATCTCTGCCGTCCTGCGCGTCTCGAAGACACTGAACACCGTGCGGCTCTTTCTCTCTGCCACCGCGCAGGCCGAGCATTTCGGCGGCTCGATCATCGGCAGGAAGCTGCGGGTCGAGATCGGTAGCGGTGAGGATGAGGGCCGGTTGCTGATCGCCCTCGATGAGCGCGGGGCCGTCGCGGCGAACCCGTTTTTGAAAAAGGGCGGTGCGACGCTGGTTTTGAATGCCTGGGGCAACCTGCCCGGGGCGCCGCGGCCCAAGGGCGACTGTTCGATATCGCGCTCGGGCGGGGGCGAGGCGGTGCTTTGCCTGCCCTCCTGGGCGGTGGCCGAGGGCAAGGGCGGCAAGCTCGATGCCAGCTATGTCGCTTCGACGCCACCAGTGCCGGCTGCCAGGACCAGGCGTGAGGCTCAGCCGCGGCGCAGCGTCAGTTCGCAGGCCGCGGCGGGCCGGGAGAAGGCCCGAGCCGCCGCGATGGGCCGGGCCGCGGGCTCGTGACGGCGGCATGAGACTGGTGCGCATCAACTGCAAAGACGCGGCAACCGCCGAGGACCGGGGTGCGGCGGCGGTCTGGCAGGCCGACCGCGGTACCCTGGTTCCCCGGCTGCGGGGTAGTTTGGCGGTGCGCCGGGATCACGGGCCGGGGGGGATGGCGTGACCGACACAGGCACGGAAACATCCCGAAACCCCGCTGTGGATTTCGCCTTTCACGCGATCACCGTTGCGGATGCGGCGCGGCTCAACCGCCTGACGATGACCGCACAAATCGAGCTGGCGCGCCGGGTGCTGGATCACCGGACCGAGGGCGCCCTGCTGGATGCGGTTGCCGCGTTCTTCGACCTCTACCGGTCGGATCGCGCCGCCGCGGGTGACCGGCTGGGCAATGCGATGCGGGCCTGGCTTGACGGTCGGGACCTGTCGACGCGGCGGCCGCTCGATGCCGAGGCGGGCCCCGGGATTGCCTTTGCCTCGACACGGCACCCCGCACCGCGGCCGGCAAAGGCGCCAGTCCACGACTGGCAGTCACGGGCGGACACGGGGCTTGACTGATGGCGCGTCCCGGACCCTTGCGCGACGAGCTGCGCCACCTGACCGGCGACCGGTCGGGTACCATCGCCGGCATGGCGACGCTCGACGAACTGAGCGGCATCCACTGGGCGATCAAGCGCGGCTTTTCCGCGCCGCTGTCCGAGGCAGAGCAGGCCGCCTATGCAAGGCGCATGGCCGAACTGCAGCGCCGGGAGACCAGGCGGTGAGCTATGGCCCCGACCACCGTGTCGACGACGCCCGCAAAATGTCGATCGAAGCGGTCGCCACCGATCTCGGGATCATGGGCGACCTGAAGCGCGCCGGGCGGCGCGAGTATACCGGGCCGTGCCCGGCCTGCGGCGGAACCGACCGGTTCGGGATGAACACGGCCAAGGACGTGTTTCTCTGCCGCCATTGCACGCCCGATGGCGGCGATGTGATCCGCCTGGTGATGCTGGTCAAGGGCTGCGACTTTCCGTCCGCGCTCGAAATCCTCTGCGGTGCCGGCCAGGTCGAGCTGAGCCCCGGGGAACGCAGGCGGCGCGACGAACGGCGCGTCAAAGACCGCAAGGCGCGCGAAGCCCGGGCCGAACAGGAACGGCGCAACGCCATTGCCGCGGCGCGCGCCATCTGGCGGGCCGGCCGTGAGGCTACAGGCAGCCCGGTGCAGGGCTATCTTGCAGGGCGCGGCATCGGGCCGGAGCTGCTGCCGGTGCCGCCGCCGAACATCCGTTTTCACCCGGCGCTGAAATACATGGTCAAGGCAGGGTCCGAGTGGGCCGAGGTGCATCGCGGCCCCGCGATGCTGGCGGCGATGCACCAGCTCGACGGCCGGTTTTCGGCGGTGCACCGCACCTGGCTCGACCCGTCCCGCCCCGGGTGCAAGATCGAGATCGAGCGGGACGGCAAGCGGCTTGATGCCAAAAAGGGGCTCGGTTCGAAAAAGGGCGCGGCCATCCGGCTTTTCACCCCCGAGGGCGCTGACACCATGGTTGTGGGCGAGGGCATCGAGACCACGCTGACCGCTTATGTTTCGGGCGTCTTCCCGAACGCGGCCTTCTGGGTCGGGGTCGATCTGGGCAACATGGCCGGCCAGATGCGGCGCGTGCCGGGAAAGCGCTGGTCGGGGATCCCCGACATGGCCGACGCCCGCGCCTTTGTGCCGCCCGCCTGGGTCAGGCGGCTGGTGTTCATCCAGGACGGCGACAGCGACCCCAGGATGACCCGTGCCAAGCTGGAAAGTGGCCTGCAGCGCGCCATGGCGGTGCGGCCGGGTCTTTGGGCGCAGATCTGGCCGGCGCCAAAGGGGGCGGACCTGAACGATCTGGTGATGGGGGCGCCAGCATGACCGACGCGCGCCTCAAGCCCGTCCAGGACACCGCGGCCAACATCGAGGACGTGGCACCGGACCCGGCTGTTCAGCCGCCTGGAGAGACGCCCGATCAGTGCCCGCCCGACCCGCCGACCGAGGATCCGCAGGATGGCCCCGCGCCCAAGGCCGAGGGTGCGCGGTTTCCACTCAACGACACCGGCAACGGTCGGCGGTTCGCGCTCTATTTCGGCGACGACGCCATGGTGGTGCCGCGGGTTGGCTGGCATGTCTGGGACGGCAAGCGCTGGCATCTCGACCCGGACATGATCGCCGTACGGGCCAAGGCGCAGCAGATCCAGCACCGGATCATTGCCGAGATCCCTCACCTGGCGCTCGAGGACTGGCAGACCCGCGAGATCGCCGCCGAAGCGCATGTGCGCGCGCAGAAGGCCGCGCTCGACGCCATCGACCACGACGACCGCACAGCCGAGCAGCAGATCGAACTTGAGGACCTGGCCCAACGCCTGATCTGGATCCGCAAGCTCAAGGACCGTCGGTCGGGCATGAAATCGGATCATCGCGGCTTTGCCAAGACCAGCGGCAACAGCGGCCGGGTCGATGCCATGCTGAAAGAGGCGACGGTCGGCCTGGCCCGCGATGTCGACGATCTCGACAGCGACCCGCTGACCGTGAACACCGAAACCGGCATCCTGCGCTTCACTGTGACCGGCGGCGGCGAGGAAGGTTACTCGAAGACCGCCGAGGTGACGCTGGAGCCGCACGCCCGCGCGGCCGGCGTGACGGGGAGTAACGCGCCGCAGTTCATCACCAAAATGATGCCGGTCGCCCACGATCCCTCCGGCAAATGTCCTCTGTTCGATGCTGTGATGGAGAGGATCCAGCCGAATGCCGAGATCCGCGGCTTCCTGCAGCGCTGGTACGGGCTATCGATGTCGCGCCTGGAATTCCAGGGTTTCGTCTTCCTTTTCGGCGACGGCGCCAACGGCAAATCGCTGCTGAACGAGTTGATGGCCCGCATGATGGGCGACTATGCATCCAAGGCGAAGATCGAGAGCCTGACGGGTCATAACCGCCGCGGCGGCGGCGATGCCACGCCCGACCTGATGCCTCTCCTGGGTGCGCGCATGGCCCATGCGGCCGAGCCCGAAGAAGGCCAGCGCCTGCAGGAGGCGGTGATCAAGGAACTGACCGGCGGTGAATCGATGCTGGTCCGCAACCTGCATTCCGACTTCGTCGAGATGAAGCCGCGTTTCAAGCTGACCGTCAGCGGCAACCACAAGCCCGAGATCCGCGGCACCGATCTGGGGATTTGGCGGCGGGTCAAGTTGGTGCCCTTTGACGTGCAGATCCCCGAGGCCGAGCGCGACGAGCACCTGGGCGACAAGCTCTGGCAAGAGCGTAGCGGCATCCTGAACTGGCTGGTCGAGGGCCTGCTGCAATACCTCGAGGGCGGCCTGCAGGAGCCCGCCGCCGTCCAGGCCGCCACCGACGAATACCGCGCCGAGAGCGATCCCATAGGCACCTTCCTGCGCGAATGCTGCGTCGTTGATGGCAGCGAGCCCTATCTGAGCGCGCGCGATCTGATCAACGGCTTCAACTACTGGATGGAGCTGAAGGGCGAGGCACGTTGGGAACGCAAGGCCTCGCTGCGGTTCAAGCATAATTGCGAAAAGTACCGCGACCCGGCGACTGGCAAGCGCTATGGCGAGGCCAAGCGGACCGTCACCGGCTATACCGGCATCCGGTTCACCGAAGAGTTCCGCACGCTGATCGGCGAGGCGGCGCTCGACGCCAAAGGCCGCTGGATCGTGCCGGGCGGCGGCCGCAAGGGGAGCGACACATGAGGCGCACCCCGCACCCCGTTTCCCTGGCCTTCTCTCCGACCGGCATGCGCCCTGCGGTGCGACCGAGGTCCGGGCCATGACCGTCCGGGCTGCGATCCCGGCGCCGCCCGCCGCCCGCACCCCGGACCCCTACAACTTCCTTCGGAATTCGAGCCGGTCGGACCGGTCCGACATTGCCGCGCCCGGCCCGAGACCGGTGCACGGGTCGTTCGGATTTCCGGTGCCAAATCAGCGGCTTGCTCGCCAATGTCGGCCCGAACGGTCCGAACGGCCCGAAATGCCGACTAACGCACGCGGAAAGACCCATCCGGGGTCGGGGGGAAATCTCTCCCATGCGTTAGCTGGCAACTCGCGCCGTTCGGACCGTTCGGGCCGTGACCCACCCGCTTTGCCGCATGATTTCAGGGGGTTGGGTGTTTGGTCTCACGGTCCGTTTCGGGCCGTCTCCCGGCGCTTTCAGGCCGTTCGGGCCGCACTCAACAGGCCCCCTCTCTTTCAACGAGCCAACGATCTTCGATCTCAAACAGATCAAAAATACAGGTAAACCAATGGGTAAGAGCGAAGTGCAGAGCAGGATCGACGCCATGAGGGATCAAGAAGAGCAGCAGCGCATCGATGCGGTGAAGGACGCCGCTGCGCCGCCTGATGGTTGCAGCCGCGAGATCCCGGTCGCACCTGCCCGCGGGCCGGTGGTGGAGTTTCGTGAACTGCGCAGCATGCCCCGGGGGGATGGGTTCGTGCTGGTCGAGGCGCCCTATCGCGCCGGGTGTCCGGGCCGCGCCCGCGATATCTTCGACACCATGACCGACCAGACCACCCGGCGAGGTGGAGAGCCGCCATTCACAAGAGCGCAGGTCGGCGCGGCCCGCGACTACCGCGCGCTGCATGAACGGGTGCAGTGCGCCGGCGTGAAGTGCTCCAGGGCCTTCGATGTGCAGATCGGCGGCCAGGGCCGGGTTGACTTCATGGACGCATATATCCGCGACACCGAGCGGCTGGCCATGTTCCAACGCGCCATTGGTGACGGCGTGGCCATGTCGGTGCGCCAGGACGGTGCAAATACGATGGACCGTGGTTCACGCTGGTCGGTTACCGATACCAGGCTGGTGGAAATGGTATGCATCGGCGACAAGCCCCTGAGCGCGGTTCTGAGGGTGCATGGCTGGCCGGGGTCTTCAAGAAACATAAAACACCTTCGTGCCGCCCTGTGTGCCTCTCTGGGGCATATGCAGGGCATTTGAGTGCGCCTCATACAAAATGTTGTTGACAATGTGGTCAACCGAATGCGACAGAATCACTATCATCACCAAATGCGCCCGCCGAACCCCATTCTGACAGGCGCCTGGCGGTGGTTCACTTTGCGCTTGTTCACTTTCAGAACATCCGTGGAGTTCATCAAGAAGGCACCGACCCAAGAGTTAGGCCCCACCTTCCTGAAAGGCCAGTCGCAGCCCCCTGCGGCTGGCTTTTTCGTTGAGCGTGGCGGATCGCCATTTCCACCGATGCTTGCAGGATGTTGCGGGTCCTTCCCGAGGGTCGAAACGTATACGGGCGGGCGAAGCGCATGGGTGTTGCCTCGCTAACGGAAATTGAAAGCCTAACGGAAACGCTAACTGAACCATGACCGATCTCACCAGAGCTGCGTTGGCCCAGGAGTTGGGTCTGACGCCCGCCCGCATTTCGCAATTGCTGACGGCTGGCACGCTGGAGGGTTGCTACAGGGGCGACGGCCGCCAGCGGCGCTATGACCTTGAGAAGGTCAGGATCGCCTATCTGAACCGAACCGATCCCGGACAGATGCTGGGTAATGGTGCGGCGACCGTGGCGCGGATCGAGGCCGGCGACATCGGTGAGATCGGCGAGCTTGACGCATTGTCGCCCGACACCAGTGCGGTGGCGATCGCGACCCGCTCGAAGGCGATCAGCGCGCGTGAACAGGCGCGCCGCGACATGCGCCGCAGCGCCGAGGAAGAGGGCCGCTTTGTTCTGGCCCGCGAGGTTGACCGGGAAGTGGCGGGTCAGATCTCGCGGCTGGCCGGAGAGGTCGACAGCATCGTGATCCGCGACGGGGCCCGCGCCATCGCCGACGAGCTGGGCGCGGATTACGGCAAGGCCCGGCAGATCCTGCGCCGCATCTGGCGCGACCATCGCCGCAGGGCGTCGGCCAAGGCGTCTTCGCAATCGCAAGAAGCCGCATTGTCGGTAGAAGAGAAAGAGGCGGACATCTGATGGGATTTCTTGCGCCGGCCGCCGGTATTGTCGCGGACGCCATTGCCACGGCGATGGTGCCGCCGCCGGAGCCGAACATCACCCGTTGGTGCGAGGAGAACGTGATCTTCGACGACCGCTCGCCGGTTCCGGGGGCGTTCAACATCGAGAGGTTCCCGTTTCTGCGCGAGATCCACGAGGTTCTGTCGCCAGAGCACCCGGCCCGCGAAGTAACCGTGCGCGGCTCGGCCCAGTGGGGCAAGACCGTGTCGATCATCCAGCCGACGCTTGGTGCCTGGCACGAATACACGGCCCTCGACAGCCTGGTGGTGCATCCGACGCAATCGGCGGCCTCGGAATGGGTCACCACCAAATGGCTGCCGATGCGCCGCAGTGCGCTGTCGCTGCGCCGGATATTCGGGGCTGGCCGCGGGCAGAACCGCGACAACATGTACAATCAGGAGACCCTGGCGCTGGACGGATCGCTGAAGGTCGCGTCGTCCGGGTCGCCGGCCGATCTGACCGGGACCAGCCGGCGGCTGGTGATCATGGACGACCTTTCCAAGTTCGAGGCAAGTGAGAAGGGCGATCCGGAATCGCTGGCCGAAAGCCGGGCCTCGGGGTTCGAGGATGCCAAGATCGCGCGGGTTTCGACGGCGATGCTGACGGGCACCTGCCGGATCACGCTGGCCTATGCCCGAAGCGACCAGCGGCTTTATTTCCTGCCCTGCCCGAATTGCGGACACATGGCGCCGCTGACCTGGGAGAATTTCCTGGCCAGTATCGACCCGGAAGACCTGGCCGGGGCCGGGTTCGGATGTTCGGCCTGCGATCTGCGGATCGGCCATCGGCACAAGGCGGCGATGCTGCGCGGCGGGCAATGGCGGGCGCAGAACCCGAAGGGCGATCATCCGGGTTTCCACTTGTGGCGGGCCTATTCGCCCCTGCGCGACTGGGCTTCGATCGCGCGGGAATATGCCCGGCTGCGCGGCTGGACCCGCGTCACCAGCAATGTCTCGACGGGCGAGGCGGTGAAGGACGAGGTCAAGGCCGAGACCGAACAGGTGTTCTGGAACGATGTTCTGGGCCTGCCTTTCGAGCAGGCCAGCGACGCGCCGGACTGGGAGGCGCTGCGCGACCGGACCGAGGACGAGGAACTTGCCCGCGAGCTGGGATTGGCCGTGCTGGCGCGGCGCATCGTGCCGGCGAGCGGCGTGCTTTTGGCGGCCGGTGTCGATTGCCAGGATGACCGCACCGAGGTGCATCTGAGAGCTTTCGGGCGGTACCGGCAGAGCTGGTCGGTCGATTACATCACGATCCCGCACCATATCGGCGACAGCGAGGGGCGGGCGGCGTTGAACGCGCTGCTGAAACAGAACTGGCGCACCGAACTGGGGCAGGATCTGGCGATCGATTGCCTGGCGATCGACGGGGGCACCTACACGGATGATGTGTGGTCCTGGGCAAAAACCCATCCCTGGAGCCGGGTGATCATCGTCAAGGGCGCCTCGACCCATAACGGCCCGTTGATGGTGCCGATGAAGTTCGAACGCCGCAAGGATGGCAAGCAAAAGCGCCGCCAGAAACGCGCCTTCATGCTGAATGTCTCAATGATGAAGGGGCAGCTTTTTACCTGGATGCACCAATCCAACCCGACCGAGCGCGGCTTCATGCATTTTGCGCGCGGGCTGGGTGACGAGTTTTTCCGCCAGCTGACGGCGGAAAAGAAGATCGTCACGCGCTCGGCTACCGGCGTGATGGTTCCGCGCTGGGTGGCGGTCGAGGCGGCGCGCCGCAACGAGGCGCTGGACACGGCGCTTTATGCCGAGGCCGGGGCCCGGCGAAAAGGCTGGGCGTCGATGACGGATCTGCAATGGGAGGCGCTGGCAGAAGCGCGTGGCAGGACCGTGACCCGGCCCGCGGATCGCCAGGGTGACTTGTTCGATGCGGGCGCTGACACGCCCGACGATGTCAGCGTGGCCCCGCCTGATGAGGTTGCCGGACTGGCCGCGAGCGTCGCGCGCGGCGGCGGCGGCGCTGTCGATCCGGTTGCCGCGGCTCGCGTGGCCAAGCTGGCCAAGCTGAATGGGATTTTGGGAAATGGCTGACGACGCACAACTGCAGATCTGGCTGACAGAGGCAGAGAACGCCGAGCACGCGCTTGCCACCGGGCAACAGATCGTCTCGGTCGACTATGAAGGGCACAGTCATGAGTATGGCCGCGCGAGCCTGCCCGAGCTGCGCCGCCATATCCGCAACCTCAACCGCAGGCTGGGCAATTCACCCCAGAGCGGCAACGTGCGGGTGACATTCTGATGGCGGGCCGGTCTCACATGCGGCTGCGCTCGATCACGCCCAAGCCCGGCGTTTCGATGCAGGCTCTGGCGCGCGGCTTTGGCGCGCCGGATGTCTATACCGCGGGGGGCTCCGGCTCTGAGGCGATGGTGAACTTCGGCGCCGTGCGCGCCAGTGCCGATGGCGAGGTTCTGGGCAATCGCGACATGGTAACCCGGCGCGCCCGGCACCTGGTGCGCAACAACGGCTGGGCGGCCGGAGCGATTGCCAAAGAGCTGGACGCGGTGATCGGACAGAACTTCCGGCCATTGTTCAAGCCGGACTGGAAGGCTCTGGGGCTCAGTGCCCAGTGGGCGGCGGAGTTCAAGGAACAGGTGCAGGGCTTGTGGCGGTCGCATGCCGACGATCCGCGCATGTATGGCGATACCATGCGCGCCACCACGCTGCCCGGGCTTTTTGCTTTGGCCTACCGAACCTATTGCATCGAGGGCGAGGCGCTTGGTGTTCTGGGCTGGGACAGGCGCCGCCCGACGCACACCACGCTCAGGGTCATGGACCCCGACATGCTGGCCAACCCGGCGGGCCGCTCGAACGGGCCGCACCTGCGGGACGGTGTCGAGCTCGATGGGTTCGGGATTGCATCGGTCTATCACTTCCTGGTGTCACATCCCGCCGATCCCTATGCGGGCGGCAACAGCTTCACCACCAAGCCGATGGCGCGCGAGCTCCGGCACGGCCGGCCAAAGGTGCTGCATTACTTCGACATCAACCGGCCGGGTCAGACCCGGGGCATTTCGCGGCTGGCGCCGGTTATCGAAAAGCTGAAGATGGAGGATCACTACAGCCGGGTCGAGCTGCAGGCCGCTGTCATCAACGCGGTGCTGGCGGCGTTCATCAAATCACCCATGGGGCCTGAGGCGCTGGACGATCTGTTTGGCGAGGGCGATGGCACCGCTGCCCTGACTTACCAGGCCGGGCGATCGCGGTTCTACAAGGACCACGATGAGCTGCGGCTTGGCGGCGCGCGCATCAACACGCTTTATCCCAACGATGAGATCGGGGTTGTGCCCACGGCCCGCCCCGCGGCTCAGTTCGGGGATTTCGAGGCCGCGGTGTTGCGCAATATCGCCAGTGGCCTGGGGATCGCCTATGAGCAGCTGGCAAGCGACTGGTCGCAGACCAACTACAGCTCGGCCCGCGCCGCGTTGCTGGAGATCTGGCGCAGCTGGGTCGCGCGCCGCATCGGCTTTGCCCAGGGCTTTGCCCAGCCCTTCGCCATGGCCTGGCTTGAGGAAATGGTTGACCGGCGGGTGATCCGTCTGCCGTCGGGCGCGCCCGAGTTTCGCTCCAACTGGGTGGCTTATTCGCGGGCCAAGTGGATCGGGCCGGGGCGCGGCTTTGTCGATCCGGTCAAGGAGATCCAGGCGGCGGCATTGCGCGTGGCGCTTGGGGTTTCGACGCTTGAGGACGAGGCGGCCGAGCTGACCGGCTCTGACTATGGCGACAACATCGACCAGATCGGGCGCGAGATTGCGGGGATGCCAGAGGGCGTTCTGCATCCGGCCCAGGAGAGCTTTGCAAAGCTGCTCGGCGCGCCTGGTCAGCCGGGCCCCATGAATGACGGGAGTGAGCAATGACCATCACGTTGCCGCATGTCGCCAGCCGGATCTTCAACACGCCGCTGGTGGTGCATCCGGGCAAGGCCGAGGCGTTTCTTTCGGGCTTTGGGCCGCGCCTGGGGCTCGACGGGGTCGATCTGCCCGAGTTTGCCGATGCCCTGAGCACGTTTGACCTGGGCGGAGCCCTGATGGGCGACCTGGCGGGGCAGCGTCAGCCTTACGCCGGGGTGCTCGATGACGATCTGCTTGGCGAGATCCGTGCCGGGCGCATTGACGGCTACCACATGGTGCGGGGCGCGGCGATCGTCTCGATCACCGGCACGCTGATCCATCGCGGTGCGTGGGTTGGAAAGTCGAGCGGCCAGCGCAGCTATGAGGGGCTGATCGCGCAAGTGGAGGCCGCGGCAGAGGACGGGCGGTGTGACAAGATCGCGCTTGAGACCGACAGTTTCGGAGGCGAGGTGGCGGGCTGTGCCGCCCTGGCCGAGGCTATCCGCCGGGCGCGGGCGCAAAAGCCGGTCTGGGCGTTCGTTGCGGATCATGCGTTTTCGGCGGGCTATTGGCTGGCGTCCCAGGCTGACCGGGTGATTGTCAACCGCACCAGCGGCACCGGGTCGATCGGGGTCATCTGGTTCCATGTGGACCGCTCCGGGGCCGCGGCCCGGAGCGGCATGAATGTCACGCCGGTTTTCTCTGGCTCACGCAAGGCGGACGGCCACCCCTATGCGCCGCTGGCCGATGAGGTTCGCGCCGATATCGAGCGCGAGCTGGGCGCCATGCGCCAGGTCTTCGCCGAGGATGTCGCCATGGGGCGTGGTGACAGGCTCGATGTTGACGCGGTGCTTGCGACCGAAGCCGCAACTTTCGTGGGGGCCGAGGCTGTCGAGGCCGGGCTTGCCGACGAGGTTGGCGACCTTCGCACGGCGTTTCGCGAATTTGTTGCATCCGATGGGCGGCTTGGTTCGCCTCAAACCCAACTGGCGCATGGAGGTACAGACATGGCCACGAATACCGGAAAAAAGACGAACCCCGAGGCGGGCGCGGGCACGGGCGGCGATGACCAGGACACGCTGCAGGGCGGTGC
>JAAELR010000136.1 GCA_024226455.1 Paracoccaceae bacterium | reverse complement strand
TTCTGGCGGATGGTCCGCAGGGTGCGGCGGGAGAGCGCCGCCGCCAGGCGCACCTTATCCAGGTCGCTGCCCATCAGGACGATATCGGCGCTGGCGATGGAGACATCGGTTCCCGACCCCATGGCGATGCCCACGTCGGCACGCACCAAGGCCGGGGCATCGTTGATCCCATCCCCCACCATCACCACCTTGCGCGGGCGGGACTGGATCTCCCTGATTTTCCGATCCTTATCTTCCGGCAACACCTCGGCGATCACCTCCATGCCCCCCAAGCGCCGGGCAATGGCCTGGGCGACGGGCTGCCGATCACCGCTGAGGAGGGTCAGGCGCATCCCGTCCAGGCGGAGTGCGGAGAGCAGCCCCCGTGCCTCTTCACGGAGCTGATCCTCAATACCGATTACCCCAACCTGCCGGCCATCCAGACTCCAGTGCAGGGGGGATCGGCCCTCACCGAGCAGCTCTTCCTCCACCCGGTCAAAGTCGGCGGTCCCGGTGATGCGGTTCCCCTCCAACCACTCCCGGGTTCCGGCCACCAAGGCCACACCGTCAACCGTGGCCCTGATCCCCAATCCGGGCCGATACTCGAAACCCGCCACGGTTCGTTCCCGACCTTCCATACCCAGGCCCGCCCCCAACCGTCGAACCGCCTCCGCGACGGGATGCTCGGAAAAACGCTCCGCCGCGATCAGCGGCTCCAATACCCAACCTACGTTCTCACCGAGATCCTCCGGCGGCGACCAGGAGTCTCTCCCCGTGCAGACCGTGGTTACGCTGTTCCGTCCCTGGGTCAGGGTGCCGGTCTTATCGAATACAAAGTGGTCGATGCCCGCCAGGGTCTCCAGCACTTCGCCGTTCTTGACCAGGATCCCGTTCCTGGCGCCCAATCCGGTGGCCACGGCGATGGCCATGGGGGTGGCCAGGCCAAAGGCGCAGGGACAGGTGATGATCAGCACGGCGGTGGCGGACATCAGCGCCAGTTCAAAATCCACCGTGAACCAGCCGCTAAAGGTGACGGTAGCGAGAAGCAGGGTCACCGCCACAAACCAGGGCACAATCCGATCCGCAAGGCGCTGGATCGGCGCACGGCTGGCCTGGGCATCCTCCACCAGATGGATAATCCGCCCCAGGGCCGTCTCCCTCAGCAGCCCCTCCGCCCGGACGTGCAGCACCCCGTGGGAGTTGATGGTGCCAGCGGAGACCTTGTCCCCCGGCTGTTTGGTGACCGGTTCCGATTCTCCGGTCAACATGGACTCATCCACGCTGCCGGCGCCATCGGTGAGCGTGCCGTCCACGGGAATCGTATCTCCGGGTCTCACCACTACCGTCTCC
>JAAELR010000135.1 GCA_024226455.1 Paracoccaceae bacterium | reverse complement strand
TCAAAATGTGGAGGGGGAACGGCTGCGATCATCTGGTGACGGAGTTGGCCGGGCGGGTGCGGGATCGACTTTTTGATCTGTCCTCGTTCATGAAAGAGGTGAAGCAGAAGTTTTCGGCCTGGTTCAACCTGACGCGCGGGCGCAAGGGGACGCTGTGGGAGGAGCGGTTCCGCAGTGTGCTGGTGGAGGGCAGCGGCGGATGGTCGAGGGAGGGGTTGAGCGGGCTGTTGGCAGTGGCTGCCTACATCGATCTGAATCCTGTGCGCGCCGGGCTGGTGGACGATCCCAAGGATTATCGCTGGTGCGGGTACGCGGCGGCGGTGGCGGGGAACAAGGTTTGCCGGCAGGGGCTGGCGACTTGTGTGGGTAAGGGGAAGTCGGCGGCGTGGCGGTCGGTGGGCGCGGCCTACCGCAAGATTCTCTACGCGGCAGGGGAGGAGAGGTTTGCCGGGGTGACTGCGGATGGTCGGACGCCCGGCAAGCGCGGTTTCACGCAGGCGGAAATCGAAGCGGTCTGGGAGGCGGGAGGGAGGTTGTCGCTGGCGACGGTGCTGCGTTGTCGGGTGAGCTATTTCAC
>JAAELR010000134.1 GCA_024226455.1 Paracoccaceae bacterium | reverse complement strand
TAAGATGATGTTATCATGGCAATATTCGGTTTGGCCACGCGTTCCAGCGCCGGACAAAAAATGTCCGGGGGCAAACTGGGTTTTCTCAATGAAAACAGGACGCACTGGGAGTTCTCCGGCTCTGATGAATAGTCCGGGCTAGAGAGCGTTGCCAGCAATTCGTTTTGTGCATTCCGCCCAAAACTGGCATCTGCGGTTTGGTAGGTTCGGGCTCTGTGCCGCCATCAGATTTTTTCAGTCAGGATTCTGCGCTCCGTAGGTGATGCGGCCTTGCCTTTCACGGACATTCCGCCAGTTCAGCCGTCGCCCATATTGGCTTCCAGCCATTTCTCCAGCCAGTGGATGGTGTAGTTGCCCGACAGGATGTCGGGCTCGGCCAGCAGCGCGTCGAACAGCGGCACCGTGGTGTCGATGCCGTCGACTATCAACTCGCCAAGCGAACGGTGCAGGCGGGCCAGCGCCTCGGAGCGGTCGCGGCCATGCACGATCAGCTTGCCGATCAGCGAATCGTAATAGGGCGGGATCGAATAGCCGTCATATAGCGCCGAATCCATCCGAACCCCGAGACCCCCGGGGGCGTGATATTGGGTGATGCGGCCCGGGCTGGGCGTGAAATTCGGCAGTTTCTCGGCGTTCAGCCGCACCTCGATGGCGTGGCCGTTAATCTCCAGATCGTCCTGGCCGAAGGACATCGGCAGGCCCTCGGCCACCCGGATCTGCTCGCGCACCAGATCGACGCCGAAGATCGCCTCGGTCACCGGGTGTTCGACCTGCAGGCGGGTGTTCATCTCGATGAAGTAGAACTCGCCGTTTTCGTAGAGGAACTCGATGGTGCCGGCGCCGATATAGTCAATCCTGGCCACCGCTTCGGCGCAGGTCTGGCCAATCCTGGCGCGCAGTTCCGGCGTGATCGACGGCCCCGGCGCCTCTTCGAATACCTTCTGGTGGCGACGCTGCAGCGAGCAGTCGCGTTCGCCCAGATGTACCGCGTTGCCCTTGCCGTCGCCGAAAACCTGGATCTCGATATGGCGCGGCGTGGTCAGGTATTTCTCGATATAGACTTCCGGATTGCCGAAATTCGATTTGCCCTCGGCCCGCGCGGTCTGGAACGACGATCTCATCTCTTGCGCCGAACGCGCCACTTTCATGCCCTTGCCGCCGCCGCCGGCGGTGGCCTTGATGATCACCGGATAACCGAATTGTTCGCCGATGCGCAGCGCTTCTTCCACCGTGTCGACACCGCCCTCGCTGCCGGGCACGCAAGGCACACCCAGCTGAAGCATGGTGTCCTTGGCGGTGATCTTGTCGCCCATGATCCGGATATGCTCGGCGGTGGGGCCGATGAAGGTCAGCCCGTGATCCTCGACGATCGAGACGAAACTGGCGTTCTCGCTGAGAAAGCCATAGCCGGGATGGATCGCCTGGGCGCCGGTGATCTCGCAGGCCGAGATGATGGCGGGGACCGACAGATAGCTTTCGGCGGTCGCCGGCGGTCCGATGCAGATCGCCTCGTCGGCCATGCGCACATGCATCGCGTCGCTGTCGGCGGTGGAATGCACCGCGACCGAATGAATGCCCATCTCGCGGCAGGCGCGGATGACCCTCAGGGCGATCTCGCCCCGGTTGGCGATCAGGATCTTGTCGAACATCACCCGCGCCGCCCTATTCGATGACCATCAGCGGAGCACCGTATTCCACCGGTGCGCCGTCCTCGACCAGGATACGCCGGATGGTGCCGGATTTCGGCGCATGGATGTGGTTCATGGTCTTCATCGCCTCGACGATCAGCAAGGTCTGGCCTTCGCTCACCGTATCGCCGAGTTTGACGAAGGCCGCGGTTCCGGGTTCGGGCGACAGGTAGACGGTGCCCACCATGGGCGAGGTCACCGCGCCGGGCAGTCCGGCCGGGTCGTCGCCTCTGGCCGGGGCGGCGCTGGCGGGTTCGGCCGTGGCAGGGGCCGGGGCGGCGGCTGCGGGTTGCGGTGCCGGGGCGGCATAGACCGGGGCGGGGGCGGATGTGCTGATCCGGACGGACAGTTTGGTGTCGCGCCTGGAACAGCGTTCGACCTGCAGCTCGCCCAGATCGTTGTCGCGCAGGATCTGCGCCAGCGCCTGGACGAATTCGATGTCGGAGGCGTTGTCCGATCTGGCCCGGTTGTCGTCTTTGTCTTTGTTCATGGTATTTTTGGCCTTCTGGTCTGCCCGTCCAGCCGCAATTTGCTGGCGCGATTGCGCCGCTTATACGCCAGCATTCCGGGGGTGAAAAGCGCCCTGCGGTCCTGGCCGGAAAATCGTCGCTGCCTCATCGGATTTGCACGGCCTGGTCTGACCGGCTATGGCCGGAGGTAATAGATCGGAGTGCGCTTTGCGCACGCTTTCTTCAGCCCGTACTCGCCTCCGGCTGCGTGCGGGCGGGCAAGTGGCGGGTGATCTCTTCGGTCGCCGGCGTGTTGCGGGCTTTGCGGGCGGCGGGGGTCGGCAGAAGGGACATCGCGAGCAGGCTCAGTGCAGCAGGGCCTCGGCGTTGGCGCGCAGGCGGAAGGCGGTGGTGGTCTGGTCGATCCGGACATCCTCGTGGGTCACGATCGTGTCCGCTGCCACCGGGCGGATCATCTTCGCCCCGCCGCTCAGACCCAGCGGCAGGGTGTGCATCGCGATAGAGGCGCGCGCCGGGCGCAGCTGGCCGGCGACGGTATGGCCGCCCTCGCCGTCGAGGATCTCGCCGGCGGCAAGGTCGCGCTTGGCCAGGGCGACCACATCGGCGCGAAACTCGGCAGCCGTGCCGGTGGCCTCGCCGCGCAGGGCGACGCTGGCGACCGACACGCCCAGTTCCAGCCCGATCAGGTGCCAGCGCTTGTAGGCGGCGAAATAGCGGCCCGTGTCGTCGGTGGTGACCTTGTATTCGAGAAAACACCGCGCCTGGTAGTCGGTCACGGCGCGCAGGCAGACCCAGACGCCCATGCGGATGTCATAGCCGATTTCGTTGCCGTGCCGGTCGAGGCAGTTCTGCACCTCGACCATGCCGGCGCGGTCCAGCACGCCGCCGTCGGCGGCGGGGCGCATCTGGTTCGGCAGGTCGTCGATGGAGCCCGCCGGGTAGCCAAGCCCGCCCGAAGGCGCGTCGAGGCCGCAGGCATTGGCGATGGCGGCTGTTTCTATGACGGGCTTGGTGCCGTCGAGGAAGGAGTTGAACATTTTCGGGTTGAGCCGGCCTTGCGCGGCCTGTTCGGCGGTCAGCCCCCAATGGTCCCAGACCGTGTCGGGGGTGGAAAAGCGGTACTCGGGTTTCCACTTGTGGCCGCGGCCCGCGGCCACCACCTCGAAGCCGCAGGTGCGGGCCCAGTCGACCAGATCGACGGTCATCGCCGGCTGGTCGCCATAGGCCATGGAATAGATCACGCCGGCCTTTTCGGCCATTGCCGCAAGGGCCGCGCCGCAGATCGCGTCGGCCTCTACCGTGGCCGAGATGGCGTGTTTGCCATGCGCGAAGGCGGCGGCCAGGTGATGGGCGGCGGCTATCGGGTCGCCGGTGGCCTCTATGACGATCTCGGTCGCGGGGTGGGCGATCAGCGCCATGGCATCGTCGGTGACATGGGTGGCGCCCGATTGCAGC
>JAAELR010000133.1 GCA_024226455.1 Paracoccaceae bacterium | reverse complement strand
GTCAGTTGGCCAAAACAGACCGCGTGGATGCAGCGATACTGGCCAGAATGGGGTCTCTTCTGGAGTTGGGCGCGGATCAACCAAGAAGCGAAACACAGCATGATCTCATGCAATTGGCGCCGACCCGCCAGGCTTTGATCAAAACCCTGTCCTCAGAAGTCAGAATTCACGCTGATTGGTGTGATTCAGCACCGAGGCGGCTATTTCGGCAGGGCGCTCGATATTCCAGCCGTGGTCCGCGGCCCCGGCTCGATGGCGGCACAGGTAAGCAAGCCCGATAAGAGCGTCGGTAAAGAGGGTCCGGCGTCGGCGGACCGATTCCTCGACCGGCCGGGGACCACCTTCCCGGGCTCTCCCGGCCGAATTTCTAACCGAAACGAATGGACGGGAGCAGGTAATGTGCTGAACCCGGACGTCAATCTGCCGTGTCAGCAGAGACTGCGGAACCGCTCGACCATAACGTCGAGAACCTCTCGCGGATCGCGCTGCCACCAGTTCCGCGCCGAGAAGATCTCGACCTCGCAGGGGCCGGTAAAGCCCGCTCTTTCGACCGCCGCCCGG
Organism: Paracoccaceae bacterium; assembly: GCA_024226455.1. GTDB lineage: Bacteria > Pseudomonadota > Alphaproteobacteria > Rhodobacterales > Rhodobacteraceae > JAAELR01. Next base: position 8,730 of record JAAELR010000133.1, on the reverse strand, counting down.
ATCGCCCGCAAGTCGGCCACGCCGTCGCCCATCATGCCCCGGTCGAGCAGCATGTCACAGGTATCTGCCAGCCAGTCGCACAGATGGTAGCCCAGAATGCGGGGTCCGGCGGCAGCACAGCTGTCGGCCAACCCGGTGTCCCACCAGGCATGGTAGACATCCACCGCCACCCCTACATTCGCAGCGCCCACCATGTCGCAAACCCGCAATGAGTCCGCCACCGTGAAGAGCACCGTCCGGTTGCCGCCAAACATCGGGTTCAGCGGCTCCAGCGCCAGGTTGACGCCGCACCCGGCGGCATGGCCGGCCACCGCCGCCACCCGGTCGGCGAGGATCTTTTGGCTTTCGGCCACACCCTTAGTGCCCGGCTCGGTGCCGCCGGTGACGACGGTCAGGACTGGCGCACCAAGGGCGGCGGCGGTGTCGATCGAGGCCTTCACCTCGTCCAGCGTGCCAGCCTCCGCGCCCACCAGATACGGGGTGCGGCACAGCCCCACCACCTGCATACCCGCCGCCCGCACCCGTTCGCCTATCCCGACAGCACGGGTGCCGATCTCGCGGCGCCAGAACACGATGCCAGCCAGCCCGCGCGCCGCACATTCGTCGATGATCCGCTCGGGCGCCCAGCCGGCACCGTGGCCGGGCAGGTTGTGGCCCAGTGTCGCCGTGTTCAGCGCTAGCGCCGAATGGTCATGGGTAAAATCACGCAACGCCGTATACCGCCAGCAGGTGCTTCATGCGCTGTACCGCCAGTTCGGGGTCGCGCAGCAGGCCGTTCGCGTCGGCCATCCGGAAGCAATCGGTGAAATAAGGCAACGACCGCATCGCCTGGGCCCCGCCAAGCATCACGAAATGCTCCTGAAAACAGTTTAGCCACGCCAGGAACACCACCCCGGTCTTGTAGTGCCGCGTCGGCGCGCGGAAGATATGCCGCGCCAGCGGTACCGTGGGGTCGAGCGTGGCATGGAACCCCGCCAAGTCGCCCAGCCGCAGCCGGTTGACGCCATGCGCGGCGGCGGCGGCGAGCGGGTCGAAGATGCCCAACAGCGCGTGCGAATGGCCCTGATCGTCGCCCACGATCAACTCAGGATAGTTGAAATCGTCGCCGGTATACATCCTGACGCCCGGCAACAGCCGCCGGCGCATGGTGATCTCCTTGTCCTTGTCGAGCAGCGAGATCTTGATGCCATCGACTTTGCCTGCGTTCTCTTCGATCACCGCCAGCGCCGTCTGCATCGCGTCGCCAAAGCTGTTCGCCCCCCAATAACCCGCCAGCGCCGGGTCGAACATCTCGCCCAGCCAGTGCAGGATCACCGGCGCGTCGCAGGCGGCCAGCACGTCGCGGTAGACGGCGACATAGTCGTCGGGCGAACGTGCCACCCGCACCAGCGCCCGGCTGGCCATCACGATGACGCGACCGCCGAGCTTCTGGATCGCCTCCAGTTGCTGCAGGTAGGCCGCGCGCACATCGTCGAGGCTGCGCGCATCTTCGGGCGCAAGGTGATCGGTGCCGCAGCCGTTGAAGACCCGTGCCTCGGGCAGTTCCGCCCTTGTGCGCCCGATCAGTTCCAGCGCACCGGGCCAGTCAAGCCCCATGCCGCGTTGGGCGGTATCCATCGCTTCGGCAATGCCCAGCCCCAGCCCGGCCAGATAGTGGCGAAAGCGCATTGTCGCCTGCCAATCGACCGCCGCAGGGCCTGAGGGGTCGCTGGCGCTGTAGGGGTCGGCCACCACATGAGCGGCCGAGAACACAACCCGGGGCGAGTCGGCGCCCAGCGGCACGGGTGCGATGGGCTCGCCGGTCAGGGTGTAGTCGATCAGCGTGCCGCCGGTGTCAGGCAGGGCAATCTTCATGGGCGCTCCTTTCAGAAACGGGGGACCAGCATCCCGGCATCGGCCGAGATTGCCTGTCCGGTGGTATAGGGCAGCTTGCCTGAGGCGAGCGTGGCGATGATGCCGCCCATGTCGCCGGAACTGCCGACGCGGGGCAAAAGCGTCAAGCCCTCCTTGGCGCGGGCCTTGTAGTCCTCGATCACCGGGGCGGTCAGGTCGGTGTCGATCAGCCCGGGCTGCACGTCGTAGACGGCGATATTCTCTGCCCCCAGCCGCACTGCCCAGCTTTGCGACACCATGGCGGCGGCGGCCTTCGAGGCGCAGTATTCCGTGCGGGTCAACGCCACGGCGACAGCGTTGGAAGAGGTGACGTTGACGATGGAGTGAAAGAGATTCGGGTCACGGTCGCGCGCCAGCAGGCGGCGCGCGAAAGCCTGGGTCAGAAAGAACATCGCCGTTGCATTGACCTCCAGACAACGGTCCCAGCTTGCCGGTGTGACATCCAGCGGATCGCCCCGGCTCAGCGCGCCGACCCCGGCGTTGTTGACCAGCGTCGTCAGGGGGCCGAGCTTGTCTTGCACCAGCGCCAGCGCGGTCTGGTGAGCCGCCAGATCGGTAACGTCGAACGGCACCGCGCAGACCGGCACGCCTTCGGCGCGCACGGTATCGAGGGCTCGGGCCAGTTCTGCATCGTCAAAAGGCCCGTTCAACGCCACCGCAAAGCCCTCGCGCGCCAGCGCCCGTGCCGCCCCCAGCCCAATGCCCCGGCTCGACCCGGTCACCAATGCCACATGCCTCGTCATCATACCTCCGGTCTCATGCCGTCGCTCCCTTGTTTCAGCGGGTCTCGCGCAATGATCATGCGCCGGATCTGGTTGGTACCCCCGCAGGTCTGTCAGGTCATTGCGTCACCGCAGAACCGTTTCCCCTCGGAACCGCGAAGGCTTACCCGATCCGCCGAAAACCTGCACCGCATCGGCGGCGCGTGCAATGGCCATGTCGCCAGCATGAGGTTCGACCGCACCAACCTGCAAGTCACCGCCTTCGGGTTCGGCACAGCACCGGGCGGTGACACTTGCCGAGAGATCGACGATGCGACGTCGGGCGCAGTGCGCTGGACAAACGATCCAAGCACGACCCCGAGCGGGGTGTGCTGCGGCTGGGCTTTGAGGTGACAAACCAGAGGGGCGGGATCGTACAGCAGGGCGAAAGCCGACTGTCGGTTTACCGGTGATTTGAGACCAGAAAGAAGGGGCCTCTTGGGCGCTGCGCCCGACCGTGCCGGTGGCAGGTCAAAGTTCGAAATCGCAGACAAAGACGCCCTCGGCGGCGCCCTCCAGCGCCGCGACCAGACGGGCGCCGATGGCCTGGTGTTCGGGGTCGTCCAGATAGGCGTCGCGCGCAGCCGCATTGTGGAAGTCTAACCAGAAGAGGTCGTTGAAACCGCGCACCATCCCGGTTTCGGGGCTGACATTGGCCCGGGTCTGGAAATCTGCGATGCCGTCGAGCCGGTCCATCAGCCCCGCCAGCTCGGCAAATAGCCCAAGTTTTACCAAATCGCGCGTGCCGGCGGAAAAACGCAGGGCGACCAGATGCCGTATCATTCCATGTCCTCGCCAAAATCGGGTGGGCGGCGCTCGTGGAAGGCGGCCAGCCCTTCTGCCAGTTCCGCCGAGCCCGCCGCCACCGCACCAGAGAGCGCGTCGAGCACACGCTCGCGTTCTTCGCCCTCGGCGGCGTTGATCATCATCTTGGTGATCTCGGTGGCGCGCGGTCCGCGTGCCAGCAGGCGTTGCGCCAGTGCCTCTGCCGCCGCCATGCCCTCGCCCGTCGGAACCACCCGGTCGACGATGCCCAACCCCAGCGCCTGATCGGCGGTGAAGACCTCTGCGAAAAGTGCCATGCGCCGCACCGCCTGCGCCCCAAAGCGCCGCACGGCGCGCTGGGTGCCGGACCAGCCGGCTACAATCCCGAGGCCGGTCTCTGGTTGGCCGATCTTGATATGCGCCTCTGCGACGCGGTAGTCGGCGCAGGCAGCCAGTTCCAGCCCGCCGCCCAGCGCGTGCCCGTCGAGCAGTGCGATAACCGGCTGGCTGAGCCGCGCCAGTGCGTCGAAGGCCGCGTGCCCGTCTCGCACCCAATGGCGCGAGAACGCCTCTGGCGGCAACGCCGACCAGGCCTTTATGTCGCCACCGGCGCAGAACCCCTTGCCCTCGCCCGACAGGATCACCACGCGCACGCCCCGGTCATGCTCGATCTCGGCGCAGCGCAGCGCCAGTTCGGCGATCATGTCCATGTCCAGCGCGTTCAGCTTGCCGGGCCGTGCCAGCACCAGATGCGCGATGCCGCCCGACGCCGAAAGCCGGATGCCCGGGCCGGCGCTCATGGTATCAGACCGATCAGGTCCGGGCTGAACAGGCGTTGATCCATCAGGCTCAAATCCTCTGCCACGTGCAAGGGCGTCGCCGATTGGTCGAGGATATCGCGTTGCAGGTCAAGCCCGGGCGCAATCTCTGTCACCACCAGCCCCCGTTCAGTCAACCGGATGACGCAGCGCTCGGTGACATAGGTGGCCTCTTGCCCCTGCGCCAGCGCCCGGCGACCCGAGAACGAGACCTGGTCGACCTTGGGAACGAGTTTTGCTATTCTGCCTTCACGGTCGATCACCAGTCGGCCATCTTCCACACGCATCCTGGCACCCGCATTGAAGGTGCCGGAAAACACGATGCGCCCGGCCCGTGCGGTAATGTCGACAAAGCCCCCCGCGCCCGCTGTACGGTGCGGCGTCGCGGCAAGACGCGAAACGTTGACCGAGCCCTCGGCGTCGATCTCCAGAAACGAAAGCAGCGAGGCATCGAAGCCGCCGGCCTGGAAATAGGCGAACTGGTGCGGGCTGGCGACGAAGGCTTCGGCATTGGCGGAACAGCCGAACTTGAAATCCAGCAGCGGGATGCCACCCACAGCACCCTGCTCGATCACCCAGGTGACCGCGCCGTGATGGCCTTCCTCAAGAAAGATGCGCGGCACGTTGGCCGAAACGCCAAAGCCGATATTGACAGACCAGCCCTTGTGCAGCTCTTGTGCCACGCGTCGGGCGATAACCTTGGGAACGCCGAACTCCATCATGTGGAAACTGTCGAGCGGGTGGATCAACTCGCCCGAGATCGCCGGATCATATGGGGTTTCGGTGGTCTGCAACATGTCCGGCGCCTCGACCAGCGCATCGACCAGAATGCCTGGCACATGCACGTCGTGCGGCCGGATAGAACCGTTTTTTGCCACCCGCCGCACCTGGGCGATGACCTTGCCGCCAGAGTTATGCGCCGCCAGCGCCATCTCCATGGCGCCCAGATAGGCACCCTCGGACTCGTAGCTGAGATTGCCACGCTCGTCGCCGGTAGTGGCGCGGATGATCGCTACGTCGGGACTGATGGCGGGGAAATAGAGCCAGTCCTCGCCGTCGAAATGCTCGCGCCGAACAATGGGCTCGGCGCGGGCGGCATCGTTCATGGCGCAGCCTTCCAGATTGGGGTCGACGAATGTCTCCATCCCCACCTTGGTCAGCACGCCGGGACGCCTGCCCGCGCCCTCGCGCAGCATGTCGAAGACGATGCCCGAGGGCACATTATAGGCCTTTACCTGGTTTGCGGTGATCATCTGCCAGATCAGCGGCGGGTCGGCCTTGGTGGGTCCCGAGGGATAGCTGCCGCCGATGATCCTGGTGATACAGCCGGGGCGGGCGTAGTGATCGACGCCCTTGGTGCCGAAAAAGTCGCCCGCAGCGATCGGGTGGACCGAGGTCAGGTTCTTCGGCGCGCCGGTCCGGTCGAACCTTTCGCCCAGTGCGGCCAGCACCACGTCGGGGCAGCACAGCCCGCTTGACGAGTTCACCGCCAGCACTGCATTATCAGGGACCATTGCGGCGGCCTCGGCCGCGGAAACCTGTTTCGACAAGGCGTATCCTCAGGGATGGTCCTCCGGCTCAAGTAACCGGTTGGCTGTCAAAATAGCTCGCCCGCGGGCCGTGAATCAAGCGTTGAGTTTGCCTTGAAAACAAGGGATGCGGCAGAAATGGTCTCCAGGCAAGTAACCACAGGGCTGCAAAAGCCCGACAATTCGAGAGAGGCCCGGGAATGAACATCTACTACCAGAACTCGAACCAGCGCGTTTTCGGAACCTTTCCCCTGACGGGCGAGGTGGCGCACGATGCCATCCAGGAGGCTGTCGATGTCGGCTACCGCGCCTTCGACACCGCCCAGATGTACGGCAACGAGGCCGAGACCGGCGCGGCGCTGGCGGCTTGCGGCGTGGCACGCGGCGAGTTGTGCATCACCACCAAAGTGCATCCCGACAACTATGCCGAGGCGCGGTTTCTGCCATCGGTGGAACGGAGCGTGAAGGACCTGGGAGGAGAGCCGACTGACGTGCTGCTGCTGCACTGGCCGGCTGCGGATGGTGACGTGGCGCCGTCGTTGCGCCTGCTGCAGCAGGCGTTCGACCGGGGGCTGGCAAAAAACATAGGGGTTTCGAACTACAACATCGCCATGTTGCGGGTGGCGCGCGGGGTGCTGCAGGCGCCGATCGTGACCAATCAGGTGGAATTTCACCCGCTGCTGAGCCAGAACCGGCTACTGACCGGTGCTGCGCAACTGGGAGTGCCGCTCAGCTCATATTGCTCGGTGGCACGGGGCAGGATCTTCAAGCATCCCGAATTCGCTGAGATCGGCGCCGGGTACGGCAAATCGGCAGCTCAGGCGGCGCTGCGCTGGATCGTGCAGAAAGGCGTGGCGGTGAACACCATGTCGACCAAGCCCGAAAACATCCGGGCGAATTTCGACATCATGGATTTCACCCTGTCGAGCGTCGATATGGCGCGGATCGAAGCGCTGACGGCGGTCGGCCTCCGGATCGTGGATTCCAGCGTCGCGCCATGGGCGCCCGAGTGGGACTGACCGCGCACCAACAGCCCGGCCGGATCGGCGCAGCCAGTCGGCGGGGTTGCGGTGTCTCTTGCGGGTGGGTCAGGATGGGTCGTCTAATCGTTGTACAGTTGTCAAATCTCCTTGCCTTTTTTTGAGACCTGTATGCCGGGTGCAGGGTCGTCTTCGCGGTCGGCATCTGCCGCCGCATGATGGGGCTTCGCGGAAGGAGCTTTCAAAATGTGGATGACGCACTCAACTGAACCAGCGGTGCAGCCCATCTAGCGGAAGAGCTCTGCCCACGCCCCCAGCAGGGACATCTCAGGATGCCCGGTGCCCGGGCACTATTGGTGAACTGTCACGCTGTGGTCCCGGCCGCCCGATCAAAGTGCTCATCGTTTTTCAGCATCGCATGCATTGTTACGGCCAGTTTGCGGGCGACGGCAACAGCTGCTCGCTTGAATCCGATCCGCTCGCGGAGTTTGAGGCCCCAGGTCCGCAGGCTGCTGTCTGCCGAGCTTCGGATCAGCACAACCGTGGCGGCTTCGTAGAGAAGGCCTCGCAAATGACGATCACCACGCCTCGATATGCGACCATCGTAGTCGACTTATCCTGATTGATAACGACGGGTCGTCAGACCAAGCCAGGCACCGACAGAGCGGGACTTCTTGAAGTTGCCGGGGTCTTCGATGGCAGCGACGAAAGAGGTCGCAGTTATTGCGCCGATGCCCGGGATCGACATGAGGACCTGGCACGCCTGGTTTTGGCGCGCCGCCGCGACAAGCTGGCGCCCGAGTTCGGAGACACGAATGCGCATGGCGCCCCAGGCTTCCAGCAAGGGCAGCACGACAGAGGCGAGCTCGTCCTGTGCAAGGAGGAGGCGCTTCACGTGTCGTTCGAATGTGCTTTCCTTTCCGACGGGAACGACCAGTCCGAATGTCTTCATGACCCCGCGGATCTGATTTGAGAGCTCGGTGGTGATCCTTACCAGCCGGGATCGCGCCGCCACGAGTGTACGCGTCAACATGCTGTCGAACCCTTTCAGGCGCACCTCACGAAAGAACCCCACCTCTGCGAGATGCGCCAGACCATCGGCATCGTTCGCGTCGGTCTTGTTGGGAGCCATGTCCAGCACGGCTTTGGCATGGCGAGCATCAATGCAGATCGCCGGAACTCCCATGGCCGTCAGAGCATGAAAAAACCACACCGACAAGGGGCCGGTTTCGAACACCACGCGTTTCGCGGCTGGCGCCCGCTTGCGGACAAGCGCAGCAATCGTCTTTGGGTCCGAGGCGCATTTCCCCCGCCAGACGCGCTTGCCTTCACGGCGATTCGACACCGCAGTCTCTTTCCTCGACACGTCGAGGCCGATATATTCTTCCATGGCTGTTCTCCTTTGATGCTTGGGCCCAGCGTCCAGTTGTGAGCCCGTATTTCCATCCTATCGGGGAACAGCCACCCTCAAAGGCCATGATTGGTTTTCAGGGCGACTCGCTCCCGCGATTTCCCCATGTGGATGTCGGGCGGCAACAGCCGCTGCCGGTTGCCGTGGCAATCGAACCATTCATGGGCAAGCAGGTTGTCATGCGAATAGAGCGATTGCTTGTCGGTGAACAGGAAGATCGGCGAGCCTTTTGCCGGGGTCTGCTTGTTTGCCGCTATGACCATATTTTCAGCACGCTCACGGCTCGTGGTCACAAACAGGACGCGAAAACTGTGCCAGCCAAGCTGCTGCTGGTGCGGTTTCGATTGCCAGATGGTTTGATAGGCAAGCAGTTTTCGCAGGATCGAGGTCTGTCGCAGGTTTAATCCTTGCCTATCCGGTTGCCACCCACACCCACTAGGGGTAGTGTTGATCATGGATGTTGCGGCCCGCTCAGATCTGCCTTTTCCGCAGTCCTTGCCGGAATTTCAGCGTGTTTTCCCCGACGACACGGCGTGCGCAGCGTATCTTGAAAAGGCCCGCCGGGCTGATGGG
>JAAELR010000132.1 GCA_024226455.1 Paracoccaceae bacterium | reverse complement strand
TGCACCGGCTACGCCGACAAATGCCGGGGCGAGCCCGCCTCTTGCCGCCGCAAGTATGTGCGCGAGGAGGTTCTGGAGAAGCAGTTCACCGCCATGCTTGGCCAGCTTCGGTTCGACGACGAGGTTCTGGAGTGGGTGCGCGAGGCGCTGCACGCCAGCCATGCGGACGAACGCCAAGAGCACGAGGCGGCGATCAAGCGGCTCCAGGCCGAGCATAGGCGACTCGGAGAGCGGATCAGCGCGATGTATGTCGACAAGCTTGACGGCAAGATCGGTGGCGATTTCTTCGACAAGATGGCGGGTCAGTGGCGCGAGGAACAGCGGCGCTTGCAGCACGACATCCACCGTCACGAGGAGGCCGAGCAGTCCTACATGGACGAAGGTGTGCGAATTCTCGAACTTGCCCGCAATGCTCAGGCGCTGTTCGAACAGCAGCCCGCTCGCGAAAAGCGCCGCCTCCTCAACTTCGTACTTTCGAACTGCTCTTGGGAGGATGGTGAGATGGTCGCCACCTTCCGTCAACCCTTTGATATCTTGGCGGAAACCACGGCCATTGCCGCCCGCTCAAGTGCGGGAAGCGGCCTCAATTCCTCGAAAAACGAGATTTGGCTGGGGTGGTAGGATTCGAACCTACGATACACAGTACCAAAAACTGCTGCCTTACCACTTGGCTACACCCCAACGGTCCCGGTTAATTACGCAACACGAGGAGCTGCTTCAAGACCCGAATTGCGAAAAATGTGCCCCTAGGTGCCTGATGGTGCGGGTGGACGGGTTGCCAGACGTGCCACGGTCAGGACGAGACCTGCTCGCGCAAGATCGCCGATGTCAGCGAGACCATCAGGTAGACACCCGAGAAGATCAGGAAGGCGAGGATGGTGTTCTCGAAGGCGCGCGGGTAGCTGGGCGTGTCCGGCGCGATTGGCGACACCGCCATCGACAGGTACCGGGTCTGGCGGTTCGCCTCGATCCGGGCGGTCTCCATCTGCTGCAGGGCTTGGGTCATCATCAGTTGCCGGGTCTGTAGGTCGGTCTCGGCCAGCCTGAGCTGTCCGGCGATCGAGGCCAGCGAGGTGCTGCCTGCGCTGTTCTCGGTCAGTTGCGCACGCAGTTGGGCGATCAGGGCTTCCAGCCGGCGGATATCGCCACGCGTGCCCTCGACGCGGGCGCGGTTGGGACGGGTGTTGTCGAGCAGTTGCTGCAATTGCAGTCGCTTTTGCTGCAACTGGGTCTCGAAGGCGGTGACCTGAGCCATGATCGCCCCGGTCTCCTGTGCCGGGTCGAGCACGCCGAGCCGTTCCTGCAGTTCCAGAACGCTCTGCTGTGCGGCCATCATCTTGGCCTCGGCCTCTTCAAAGCTTTCGCGCGCTCCCTGCATCTGGTCTGCGCGCAGGCGCCGGGTCAGATTGTCTACCTGTTCCTCGGCATAGAGAATCAGGCGTTCGGCGAATTGCTGGCTAATCACCGGATCCGCGGCGATCACCTCCATCTTGATGATGCCCTCGGTGGGGTCGTAGCTGATCTTGACGTTCTTCTTGAAGACCTTGTAGGCGGATTCCTTGGTGGCGTCGAGTTCCAGGCGCTGCAGCGCGTCGATATGGGGCTGGCTGAAATGTGCGGTAAAGCCGACATCGGTGTTGAGCCGCAGCATCGCGTCGAGCGATTGCAGGTATCCCTGCACGGCGATCGAATCCTGCGAGGTCGCAAGGCTGGTGCCCGAAAACAGGCTCGAAAGCCCGCTGGCGCCGCTGACGCTGGGCTGGGCCTGCTGGATGACGAATTCCGATTTGGTGGAATACATCGGCGTAGCGATGTTGAAATAGTAATAGCAGGCCATGAAGGTCGGCAGCATCACGAAAAAGCCCAGCCGCGAGGCAAGCTGCAGCAGCTTGCGGCGGCGGCGCTTGACGATGTCGCGCTGCATCCGGACGATCTCGCGGGCGCGGGTGTCCTCGGTGTGGACCTCGGTCGAGGGCAGCTGTGGTTTGGGTACTGTCTTGGGCACGCCGGAAGCGGTGCTCTGCTGATCGCCTGCGGGCTTGGGTACAACGAGTTCCAGCATATTGGCGCGCTGGAAAGGGTCGATGCCTTTTTTGCGCAGCAGACGGACGGCGTCGAAATCGGATGTGGCGGGCAGCCCGTGTTTCTGGGCGATGCGGCGGGCCATGCGCAGCTGGCGGCCGGTCAGCCCCTCCTTGCGAATCCCTGCGATTGCGGTTTCGGCGGTAACCTCGTCGGGCGCTGTAATCTGGGCCGCCGCGGTCGGAAAGGACTGGTCCGCGAACCCGTCATCGACCGGCGAAAGCGGCTGGCCGCTGGTCAGGTCGTCCGCCGGAACCGACGCGGCGGCGGCGGCAGCGGCGGCTTTGGCCTGAGCCGGGCGCCGTGCAGGGTCTCCCCCTAGTGGGGCGTTGCGCCGGATGCGGAATTTCTTAGCTTTGGTTTTGGTAGTCATAAAGCGCCCTGGCCTCTTCGAGGCTGTCGAACATGTGGAACTGGCCGTCGCGCAGAACCGCGGCGGAGCGGCAGAATTTCTCCAGCGTCTTGGGCTGGTGCGAGACCACAACGATGGTGCTGTCTTGCAGCCGGTCGCGCAGGATCGAGCCGGCCTTGCGGTTGAACTCTACATCCGTGGTCGCGGGCATGCCCTCGTCGATCAGGTACATGTCGAAATCCAGCGCCAGCAGCAGTGCGAAGTTCAACCTTGATTTCATACCTGCGCTGTAAGTGCCAACGGGCCTCTCGAAATACTCTTCCAACCCGCAAAGCCAGCGGCAGAACGCCTCGACATAGTCGGGGTCCAACCCGTAAAGCCGGGCAATGTAGCGCGCGTTCTCGCGGGCAGTATGCTTGGTAACCACGCCGCCCATGAATCCCAGCGGAAAGGACACGCGACAATTCCGGCGTATCACGCCCTCGTCGGGTTTTTCCAGCCCCGCCATCATGTTCACCAGCGTTGTCTTGCCGGTACCATTCGGGGCCAGAATGCCCAAGCTATTGCCCGGCTCGACGTCAAAGCTGACCCTGTCGAGGATCACCTTGCGCTGCTGGCCCGTCCAGAAGGACTTGCTGACATTCTCGAATCTGAGCATCGATGCCCCGGTACTGCTGCTTTGCTTGAAACTCTTAGCGGAGTTTTCTTAAGGCAAACTTAGACTGCCTTTGAGGCTCTATTATGTCGGAGGCATCCATTGGTTTTCAACGGGTTTGGGGGATTACGGTGAGATTTGGGCGGAATCTGCGGCCAATTGGGCGCGGTTTTGTGAACAATCCGCGCCCCATGGCCTGTTTTCAGACGTGCTGTTTCTCGACGCGCAACAGCCGACCCGCGATGATCGCCACAACGGCTGCTCCAAAGCTGAACAGCGCTCCCATTTTTGCCGCCGCCTGGACCGACACGCCTTCAAGCACCACAGAGCCGTCAAATGCCACCGAGGCAATGAACAGCGACACAGTAAAGCCGATGGCGGCAACGCAGCCGATGACGAACAGGTCCGAGGTTTTCATGCCCGATGGCAGTCCCAGCCGCATTGGATGGGCCGCGACCCAGCCGAACAGCAAAACGCCGAACGGTTTGCCGATCAGCAGACCCGCCAGCACCAGCCAGGTCGGCGCACTGATCGCGGCGAACTCGACCCCCGCGTTCAGCAACCCGAAGAAGAAAAGCACCACCTCAACGGGGTATTTCAGCATGTGCTCGATCTGGTTCAGCAGGTCATGCAGGTACTTTTCGGCCTCGCTGAAGAAGCCGAAGGCGCGGTCGGCATGGGGGATCGCCGGCACAACCGGCAGCAGCCCCAGCGCCGGGTGCAGTCCGCTTTCCTGAAAGCCGTACCAGCTGAGCGCGCCAGCCACGGCATAGGGCCAAAAGGAAAGCTTCTCGCGTACCCAGGTGGATTTCGGCCGCAACTGGTGGTCGCGATCCAGTTTGCGCGGCAGCCAGTTGAACAGCACATAAACGCCCACCGATGCGCCTAGCGAGAGCAACAGCCACTCCGGGGCAAGCTCTCCGGTCGGGTAGAAGATCGCCAGGATGATCAGGCCCGCGGCGTCGTCGGCGATGGCCAGCAGCAGCAAAAAGCGCACCGCCGGGTGCCCGGCGCCGAACACCATGCGACCGATCAGGTACGAGAATGCGATATCCGTAGCGGTCGGTATCGCCCATCCGCGCTGCACCGCGTCATAGGTTTCGGAGCCCAGCAGGGCAGCCAGCCCCAGATAGACGGCGATCGGCCCGAACATGCCGCCCGCGGTGGCAAACAGTGGCGTCGCCGCCTTGCGGCCGCGCAGGCTGCCGTTGCGCAGGATGATGGCTTCCCAGACTTCCTTGGCCGCGATGGCGAAAAAGAGCGCCATCAGCAGGTCGTTGACCAGATAATGCAGCGTCAGGGTGCGGTGCACATGGCCATGCTCATCGTAATGCGCATGCCCGATGAAGAAATCGTCGACCAGCACAAACTCGACCAAGTCGTGATAGCTGTGCGGATCGATATTCGCCCAGACAAGGGCCATCAGGGCCCCTGAAATCAGCAGAATCGAGTAGCTGGTGACAAAATCCCAAACCCGATACATGCGCTACCTCCGCGTTTTCCTTCCGGCGGAGATAGTGCAACTTGTCGTCTTGGGCAACAGCCGGAAACCCGATAGCGCGATTGATCAGGCTATTGTTGTCCAGGCAAGCCCGGCCAGGATGGCGCCGGTAAAGGCAATGCCGATATAGGCGGCGAATACCCGCGGCTTGACCAGCGCCCAGACCGCCACCGCCGCCGGAATGCAGCTAACCCCGCCGGCGATAACAAAGGCCATCGCCGCACCCGGTGCCATGCCCTGCTCCATCAGCCCGCCCAGCAGCCCGACGGCGGCATATCCGTTCAGATAGGCCGGCATGCCGACAAGCGCGGCAAGCAGGATCGTGCCCAGCCCTTCGCCGCCCAGCACGCGGGCGATGGTCTCGGCCGGAATGTAGTGCAACATCAGCGCCTCGAAGAGATATGCTAGGAGCAGCCACTTGAACAGGAACACGGCGTTTTCAATCCAGGTGGCGCGGAATGTGTCGCGTCGGCCGGCATCGTGCCAGAACTGCCACGCGGGCCTTCCCTGGAACGGTTTTTGCACACCGCAACAACCGCCGATCTGGGGTTTGGCGCGCAGCGGGTCGGCAAAGACCGGGCTCTTGGCGAAGAACATGGTGACATAGCCGCCGAACATCCCCAAAGCCACCGCTGCAACCGTCTTGCCGATGGCAAAGTCCAGCCCAAGCTCGGCCCAGGTGATAGTGAACATCGCCGGGTCCATCAGTGGCGAACTGAGCCAGAACGCCATCACCGCGGCCAGCGGAGCACCGACGGCCAGAAGGGCGGCGATGAAGGGAATTACCTCGCACGAACAAAATGGCGACAGGCCGCCCAGCAGCGAGGCAAGCACGATCATCCGGGTCTGGTCGCCCTCGAACGCCTTGGCCAGCAGGGTCTCGGCGCCGGTCGCCTTGACATAGGCCACCAGCGTGATCGCCACGACGATGAAAATGCCCGTGTGGCTGATCGCGCCAGCCGCGATCCGGATCGTCGGCCAGACCCGCCCGGGATCGAAGATAGCCAGCAGCAGCGGGATCAGTACGATGATCAGCCAGGCCTTGTCGATGCGTTTGAAGAGGCCGGGCAGGTTGGGTTGGCGCTGGGAAAGGTCAGTCATTTCAGTGGTCCTTGTGGCCGGTCAAAGTATCGGCACAGCATTGCGACAGCAGGTAACGCGACAGGGCTTCCATTTCGTCATAGGCAGCCGCGGCGCAGATGATAGAGCGCCCGCGGCGGGTCTGGCTGACCAGCCCCGCCTGGGTGAGTATTTTCATGTGATGGGTCAGGGTCGATCCGCTGATCCCCGACCGCTCGCCCAGTTCACCGATGGAAAGCCCATGCGGCCCGGCACGCACAAGCGTGTTCAAAACACCCAGACGCTGCTCGGAGCCGAGAGCGGCAAAGGTCGAGGCGGCCTCGACGACGGTCAGGTGGGAATCGCGGTGCAGTTTCACATTTCGATGTTTCTAGTATGTTCGAAATGAAGTCAAGCGCCAATCCAACCCCATTGCAGTGTTGTCCGCATCCGGTCTACCGCTGGGGCCATGGACACCCTCAACGACCTCGAGGCAGAAATCGCCCTTTGCACGGCCTGCGCCGACCGCTTCGCCGCCACCGAAACGGCGCATGAACCGCGCCCGGTGGTCTGGTTCCGCGCGGGCACGCGCATTCTGATCTGCGGTCAGGCGCCGGGGATGCGGGTGCACAATTCGGGGCGTCCTTTCGACGATCCCTCGGGAAACCGGTTGCGCGACTGGATGGGGATCGGGCGCGATACCTTCTATGACCGGTCCCGTGTCGCCGTGCTGCCAATGGCCTTCTGTTTCCCTGGCTACGATGCGAAAGGCGCCGACCTGCCGCCACCCCGGCTCTGCGCCGACACTTGGCACAGCCGCATCATGGCCCGGCTCGATGCGGTTCCGCTGGTGCTGTTTGTCGGTGGTTATGCCCATCGCTGGCACCTTGAGAGGCGGTTCGGCGTTACCGAAACCGTTGCCGGATGGCGCGACCATGCGCCCGCCAGCTTCCCCTTGCCGCACCCGAGTTGGCGCAATACCGCATGGCTGGGAAAGAACACGTGGTTCGCCGCCGATCTGCTGCCGGCGCTGCGCGCCCGGGTCAAAGAGGTGCTGAATGACTGAAACCCCGCTGGATACGGCCCATGCCGCCATGCAGACCGGCGGCGACGCCGAACGGCTGCGCTTTTTCGAACGGCTCGCGGATGCCGAGCTGCTGCTGCTGCTGGCGGAGGAACCAAAAGGCGACCGGATCGAGCCAGAGATTTTCGAGACCGGCGAGGGACGCTTTGTGCTGGGCTTCGACCGAGAGGAAAGGCTGGCCGAGTTTGTCGGCCACACCGCGCCCTATGCCGGGCTGTCGGGGCGGGGGCTGGCGCGGATGCTGGCGGGGCAAGATATCGGACTGGGGCTGAACCTCGACGTTGCGCCCTCTCAATTTCTGATCCCGGCAGAGGCGATCGCCTGGCTGAACCGGACGCTCGCGATCCGCCCGACCGTGGTCGACGAGAGGCCGTTGGAACTCGCCGCGCCCGCCGGGTTGCCCGAGCCGCTGGTGACTGCGCTTGATGTCAAGCTGGCGGCGATGGCGGGGCTGGCGCGTATGGCCTGTCTGGTCTCGGTCACCTACGCGCCGGCGCGGCGGGGACATCTGTTGGGTTTCATCGGTGCAACCCCCGGCACCGAGGGTGCGCTGGCCAGCGCGGTGGGCGAAGCCCTGACCTTTTCGGGGCTTGAGGCCGGCGAGCTGGATGTGGGGTTCTTCGATGCCAAGGACGAGATGGCCGCGCGGCTGGTAGGGGTGGGGCTGCGGTTTGACCTGCCAGAGCCCGATACCGCTGACCCGCCGGCGGCACCCGGCATGGACAAGACCCGCCCACCGAAACTGCGTTGATGCTGGACCCAGAGCGCCGCTCATCGCGCGGGGCTGCGCCCGGCGCTCCTCGCTCAGCGAAGAGGGCCCGCAAGGGGCCGATGAGCGCCCCGCCAGAGCAAATGCCCCAAGAAAAGCGACACAACCGGCGTCATCAGCAATGCAGGGGGGCACTTTGCTCTTGCGAAACATCAATTCCAAAGCAGCGCTTCATGGTGGTCCTCCTGCGGCTTTGGGGATTCACCATCTGCAATAGCGATGTTCAAGACCTCAAAAGCCGGGTTCGCCGCAGATACGCAATGCCCACTTCGGGCCATTGTCGCTACTTTGGGTAAACCTGACCTCCGCCTAGTCCTTGACGATCAACTGCCGCGGCAACTCGCAAAAACACTGTGCCGGGCCAGTTTCGGCGATCAGGATAGGCTCGGTGATCTCGAGCCCCCAGTCGTCCATCCAGAGCCCGGGCATGAAGTGGAAGGTCATGCCCGGCTCCAGCACCGTCTTGTCGTCTTCGCGCAGTGAAATGGTGCGTTCGCCCCAGTCGGGCGGATAGCTGAGCCCGATCGGATAGCCACAGCGCGCGCCGCGTTCGATGCCGGCGCGATCCATCGCCGCCCCCAGCGCGCTGGCGATGCCGCTGGCGCGGTTGCCGGCACGGGCCGCATCCAGCCCCGCCTCCAACCCGTCGATCAATGCCGCCTCGGCGCGGCGGATATGATCTGGTGGCTTGCCCAGAAACACGGTGCGAGAGCACGGTGCGTGATAGCGCCGGTAACAGCCCGAAAGCTCAAAGAACGTGGCCTCGCCCGATCGCATCGGCCGTCCGTCCCAGGTCAGATGCGGCGCGGCGGCGTCGGAACCCGACGGCATCAGCGGCACGATAGCCGGGTAGTCGCCCCAATCCTCGTCCACGCCGATCAGGCCCGCGGCCATGATCCCGGCGGCCAGCTCGTTTTTCTTCAGCCCCGGGGCGGCGCGGTCCATGGCGTAGCGCTGGATCTTCTCGGTGATCCGCGCGGCACGGCGCATGAATCCCAGTTCTTCGCCGGATTTCACGGCCCTTTGCCAGTTCACCAGCGCCGTGGCGTCGACGAACTCGGCCTGCGGCAGTTCCTCGCGCAGCACCGCGTAGGCCTTGGCCGAGAAATAGTAGTTGTCCATCTCGACACCGATGCGTCCGGTCTCTGCCTGCAGATCGCGCAGCAGGTTGGCCAGGTCCTGCATGGGATGACGCTCGCTCGATTGCACGAAAGTATCGGCATAGCCCACCACGTCAGTGCGGCTGACATCGACGGTACGTAGTGCTCCGTTGGCGTCCTGGTTGCGGCCCCACCATGTGGGGCGGCCCTGCAAGGGCAGCACCACCGCCTGATGCACATAGAAGGACCAGCCGTCATAGCCGGTCAGCCAGGCCTGGTTCGAAGGATCGGTGGCGATCAGCACGTCGATACCGCGCGCCGACATCTCGGCGCGGGTTTTCGAAAGGCGGCGGTCGTATTCGGCGGCGGAGAAGGGGGGGATCGGATCTGTCATGGCGCCAGTCTATCCGATTGCCGCACCGGGGAAAGCGCCGATTGCGACCTCTCGCATCGCCCCATGGACCGCGCGGCGCCGGGCGTGCTAGCCTCGGCGGGTTCCGAGTCGTCAAGCTGCCAAGCGAGTCGCCGATGCTGCCGAAACCCCGCCTGCGGGCGGTTCTTGTTGCTCTTGCCGTGCTGGCCACGGCGGCCTGCCAGGTTAACGGTCCGTCGCTGGGCGCGGCCGCCAGCCGGGCCGGGTTCAAGGCCAATTACCTGGTGGCCCGGGTGGCGCTGGAGAAGGGCCATTTCGGCAAGGCAGAGCGCAGCTACAAGGCGCTGTTGAAAAAGGCCGGGCCGCTGGAGCCCCGGATCAGGCTGGAATACGCCCACGCGCTGCTGCGGAACGGTAAGTTCGAGCGCGCCTCGGACGAGGCCCGGATCGTGGCTGCGCAGCTGGATGGGCGGGGTCGTGCGGCAGCGCTGGCGGTGCAGGGCACCGCCGATCAGGAAATCGCCCGCCGCGCCATCAACAAGGGTGTGGCCGATGCCGACGCGATCCAGCGGCTGGTGGCGGCGCGCTCCGCTTTCGACGAACTGCTGGAGAACCACCCCGACATGGACCCGCTGGGCGCCATGGCGTTGCGGCGCAAGACGATCGACGTCGAGCTGTCGACCATCCGCTAGACATGGCCCAAGCCGACTGGCCCTGGGCGCTGCTCTTGATCCTGATCAGCCCCGCGGTGGGTTCCTTTCTGGGGGTGCTGGTCGACCGGCTGGTGGTGGGTTTGCCGGTGGTCGCCCGGCCATCGAGCTGTGCGGCCTGCGGCGCAAGACTGGCATGGCGCGACATGGTGCCGGTGCTGTCGGCGCTGGCACTGGGCTTTCGCTGCCGCGGCTGCGGCGCACCGATCCCGGGCCATTTGATCCGCATCGAGCTGGTGGCTACACTGGTGGCACTGATCTCTGCCGCGTTGGTTCCCTGCGTGGTGCCGATGTGGCTGAGCTGCGCTTGCCTGTGGTGCCTGACGGCGCTTTTCTACAGCGACTTGCTGCATATGCGCCTGCCCGACCGGTTGACGACGGCGCTGCTGGTGCTGGGCATGGCACTGGCCGTCACCGACCCGGGCCGGGGCTGGGCAGAGGGGCTGATATCGGCGGCGGTCGGGGCCGGGTCGTTCTGGCTGCTCCGGGTCGCCTACCAAGCGCTTCGGGGCCGCGAGGGGCTGGGGCTGGGCGATGTCAGGCTGATGGCGGGCATCGGCGCCGCTGTGGGCTGGGCAGAGTTGCCCGCAGTGACGCTGCTGGCGGCCTTGCTGGCCTTGGCGGTCGCCGGGGTTGAGGCGCTGGAGAAAAAAAGCCTGCCGCGCGGTGACACAAGGGTGCCGTTTGGCAGCTATCTGGCAGCGGCGGCGGCGGTGTTTGTGGTCTTGTGATGATTAAACGCTTGCCCTGCGGCTGCATTTTTGTTGGTTTTGGCGGGATGTCGGCGCCCGGATGCCGAAGCCATTGACGAATGAAGGGTTTGACTGATGCCATTGCACACAATCAGGACACTGCGCCTCGGCGCCCTCGCGGGCGCGCTGCTGCTGGTGTTGTCACAGCATACCGTGGGACAAGAGACCGCAGACACGCCCATCACGCTCGAAGCCGTCGAAGAGGCCTATCGCGCCGGTGATTTCACCACGGCGAGAGCCGGGCTTGAGCCCTTTGCCGAGGCCGGTGACGTGACCGCGCAATACCGGTTGGGCTTCATGATCGCCAACGGCTCGGGCGGGCCTTTCGTGCGCCAGGAGGCCACCAGATGGCTGGAGGCGGCGCTGGCGCAGGGTCACGAAGCGGGCAAGTTGTTGCTGGCGCGGGTCTACCTGACCGGGAGCCCGGAGGTACCCGATTACGAGCGCGCCGTGCAACTGCTGGAGGCCGAGGTAGTCAACGGCGAGGCCGAGGCGCATTTCTACCTGGCCCAGCTGTTGCGCTCGGGGCGCGGCATCGAGGCGGACAAGCAACGCGCCTTCGCCCTGATGCGCCTTGCCGCCGATGCCGGTATGCCAGCCGCACAGCTTTCACTGGCGCAGATGTACTCTCGGGGCGAGGGGGTCGAAAAGGATGACGCCCAGGCCTCGCGCTGGCTGCTGCAGGCCGCCGATAACGGTAATGCCAGGGCGCTGATGTCGCTCTATCACAATTACACCCGCGGCTCGGGCTTTCCCAAGGACGAGGCCAAGGCGCTGCTTTACCTGAAACTGGCGGTAGAGGCCGGCGATACCATTGGCCAGCGCATCCTTGGTGCTGCCTATCTGACCGGGCAGGGGATCGAGGCCGACCCGGTGCGCGGCGTGGCACTGCTGGTGCAGGCCGCCGAAAAGGATGAACCCGGCGCGCAGACCAATCTGGGCTATGCCTATGCCACCGGCACCGGTGTGAACAGGGATCTGACCAAGGCCGCCGAATGGTACCGCAAGGCTGCCGACCAGGGCCTGACCCGCGCCGCGCTGGCGCTGGCAGAGATGCTGTATAACGGTCACGGGGTCGATAGGGACGTGGTCGAGGCGGTGAACTACTATCAGATCGCCTATCAGGGCCGCGACACCACCGCCGCAGTGCGGCTTGGCGAGATGCTGGTCTCTGGCGAATACCCGCATGAAGAGACCGAGGCGGGGCTTTACTGGGTGTCGGCGGCAGCCGAGGCGGGCAGCAGCGATGCGCTCGACTGGCTGGTGGCGCGCGCAGCACAGGGAGAGCCCTATGCCGACTACCGCATCGGTGTGATCTATCGCGACGGTCTGGGCGCCGAGGCCGATCCCGAACGCGCCGCCCGGCATATCCTGATCGCCGCCGAGGCCGGGTTCGACTTTGCGCAAGAGGCCGCGTCAGAGTTATACGCTACCGGCGCCGGGGTCGGACAGGACTATGTCGAGGCGCATAAATGGGCCAATGTCGCAGCCGCCGACGGCAGCGAGACTGCCGGCGAGCGTCGCGACGTGCTGGCCGATCTGATGACGCCCGAACAGGTGGCCGAAGCGCAAGGGCGCGCCAAGGCCTTTTTGCAAAGCCAATGATGCGGCGGTTTTTCCAGATAGCCGCGCTGCTGTCGCTGGCGCTTTCGGTCCTGGCCGCACAAGCAGCGGCGCAGACCGGGGCAAGGACCGGCAGCCTGCAGCAACTGAGTGACGCGGCCAAGGCCGGCGACGCCGACGCTGTCTTCGAACTGGCAGAGCGGTTCCGGCGGGGTCAGGGCGTGCTGCAGAACTATGCCCGGGCGGCAGATCTCTATGTCGCCGGGGTCCAGTTCGGTGACGCACGGGCAATGAACACCCTCGGCGGGCTCTATATCAGCGGGCTGGGAGTGCCGCAGGACGCAACGAAAGGCTTTGAACTGCTCCAGGCCGCGGTGCGGTCGGGCGAGGCGAAGTTTCTGCATGACCTGGCCAGCGTCCTGCAGCAGGGCATCGGCACCGAGCCCGACCCGGCCAGAGCCGCGGCGCTGTATCAGCGCGCCTCCGATCTGGGCTGGACCGAGGCCACGGTGTCGCTGGGAGTGCTCTATCAGGACGGCATCGGGGTAGAGGCCGACATCGCAAGGGCGGTCGTTCTTTATACCGGACCGGCAGAGGCCGGCCATCCCAGGGCGCAGAACAATCTGGGACTGATCCATGTGCGCGGCGAGGGCGTGCCGCAGGACTATGAGGCTGCTGTTGAGTGGTTCGCCCGGGCGGCCGGGCAGGGCTTGCCGGTGGCGATGCGCAATCTCGGGGTAATGTACGAAAACGGCTTTGGCGTCGAGGTGAACGAAGAAGAGGCGAAACGGCTCTACCGGCTGGCCGGACAGGGCAGCGCGGATGGCGCCGGGGCGGCCTTGGCGCCGGTCTTTGACCCAAGGCTCGCACCGCCCGATCCGGCGCAGGCAGAGGACTATCTGGCGGCGGCGCGGGCCGGCGACCCGGTGGCGCAGTTCCTGCTGGGCTATCTGCTGGTCTCGGGCGCCCAGTCTGCCGCCGACTACCGGCAGGCCGCGCAGTTCTTTCAGGCCGCGGCCGAAAAGGGGTTGCCTGCGGCGATGGCCAATCTCGGCCTGCTGGCCTTTTCGGGCCGT
This sequence comes from Paracoccaceae bacterium, assembly GCA_024226455.1. GTDB lineage: Bacteria > Pseudomonadota > Alphaproteobacteria > Rhodobacterales > Rhodobacteraceae > JAAELR01. The sequence goes on along the minus strand of JAAELR010000132.1, from coordinate 10,366 downwards.
GGTGTGCTGCAGGATTATGTCGAGGGCTATAGCTGGCTGACGCTGGCGGCAGCGGCGGGGCTGCCTGGCGCGATAGATCTGCGCGACGCGCTGGCCGGGGACATGACCGCCGGCCAGATCAACGCCGCCAACGTCGCCGCCCAAGCCGTCTGGGCGAAACACGCGAAATAGCGTGCGGAAGGCCGCCTGCCTGGGGCTCTGCCGGGGCAGGCGATTGAAAAACGCCGGTGGCGCCGATAGACTGGCCCTCTGATCCGGTGCCGCCCGCGCGGCGCCTTCAATTGTCAAAGCGAGGGTTTTCACGATGCGTTTCAGGTCCAGTTTTTTCGGTGCCGCCTTGGTTTTGGGGCTCGCCCCGGCGCTGCTGCAGGCCGCTGAGGTCGAGCTACGGCTGCAATCCAGCGCGTTGTCCTTTTCCGGCGGCTCCGGCTTTTCCAACGCGGTTCTCTTCGTCACCGGCCCGAATGACTTTGAGGTAGAGGAAACCGCCAGCCGCGGCCTGCCGGTATTCCGGGTTCAGGGCGGGCGGATCAAGGACGGGTTTTACCACTTCACGCTCAGTGCGGCGACTGACGAGAAGGTCAAGATCAAGCGCAAGGTCGATAATGGCCGCGGCGCCGACACGCGCGACTACACGCTGAAGCCGTTCCACCTGTCGGGCATGTTCGAGGTTCGCAAGGGCCGCATAGTGCCGGCCGAAGAGATGGCCAGTGGTGCCGACGGAGATCCCGAAGAAAACTGACCCCCGGCAACCGGCATAACCCGCCCGCCTGCAGGCGGGTGAAACTGCCACTGAACAATTTGGGGTTGATTCCGCTGCCGAAACGGCCAAAGATCGGGGCGCCCCTTGCCTCTTCGCATGCCCGCGGGATGGCAATTGGCGGGATAGCGAGGGTATTTCGATGTCGCAGCTTGTCGTCCGTTTCGCCGAAAGGCGGCTTTTCTTTGCGGTAATCCTGATCGCGGTGCTGGCGTCGCTGTTCTGGACCCAGTCGCGCTATCCCCAGCTTGACGACAAGGCGATGATGTCCGGCGCGATCCAGCTGGAAGACCCGATCAGCTTCGATCCGGTCTATCCCGTGACCCCCGACATGGGCGTGATCGAACGGATCGGCAAATCAACCATCAACTGGGTCGACACCAACAAGAAAGGCATGAGCTTCGGCATCCTCATTGCCGCCGCCTTCATCACGCTTTTCGGCTACCTGCAAAAACGCAGCTTTGCCGGAGGGTTCTCCAACTCGTTGCTCGGCATGGTGATGGGCGCGCCGCTGGGTGTCTGCGTCAACTGCGCCGCGCCTATCGCGCGCGGGCTCTACACCGGCGGCATGCGGGCCGAAACCACGCTCAGCGCGATGATCGCTTCGCCGACGCTCAATATCGTGGTGCTGACCATGACCTTCAGCCTGCTGCCCGTTTACATGGCGCTGGGCAAGATCGCCTTGTCGGTGCTGGTGATTTTAGTCGCCGTGCCGCTGATCTGCCGCCTGCTGCCGCGCGAGGAACTGCAGCGCCCCGCCGCAAAGGTGCCCGTCCCCACGGGCTGGGATCTCGGCGGACAGGAAAGTGTGGCTCATGCGCTCGCCGGTTTCGTGATCTCCTATCTGGCCAATCTCTGGTTCATCATCAAATCCACCGTGCCGCTGATGCTGCTGGCGGGGCTCTTGGGCGCCATCGTCGGCACGCTTCTGCCGCAAGACCTGATCGTGGGCCTGGGCTTCAGCATCGCGCTGCTGGCACTGATTGCCGTGGTCGGCACCTTCCTGCCGGTGCCCATAGCCTTCGACGTGGTTCTGGCCGGTGCGCTGCTGGCGGGCGGGCTGGCGCATGGCTATGTCTTTACACTGCTCTTCACGCTGGGCTCGTTCAGCGTCTACAGCCTGCTGATCGTCGCCAGCACCATCTCGATGCGCGCCGGGCTCTATCTTGCCGCCGCCGTCGCGGCGCTGGGCATCCTGGGCGGGGTGGTGGCGAACGGCTATCATTCCTGGCAGACCAAACGCGCGCTGGAAATACTGCTGGGGTTCGAGCAGCTGATCCTGCCGGCACCGGCCCATGCCCAGACCAGCCCCGAAGGCATCCGCATCGAAACCCGCCCCTTCGCGCCGCGCTCGGCCGCGGGCGACACGGTGTTCACCCGCATTGAGGCCATAGAGGCCGGTATCGACAAACCACTGGAGTTTTCGATGATGGACATGTGGCCGCCCTTTTGGGAGGGCCGCAGCCTGTCGACGGGCGATATCGACAATGATGACGACCTCGACCTGGTGATCGCCTCGACCGAAGCTGGCCTCTATGTCTTCAAGAACGACGGCGCGGGGCAGTTCTCGCGCCTGGGCGACGCGGGGCCGCTGGCCGATCTGGATATTTTCAACGCCGCCCTGGTCGATCTGAACAACGACGGCTGGCTCGACCTGTTCATTGCCACCTATCTGGACGGCAACATGATCGTCTGGAACCGCGAAGGTGTGCTGGACACAGAAAACGCCCAGCCCGTGGCCAACCGTGAAGAGGCGATGCTGTCGATGGCGCTTACCTTCGGCGACCTGGACAGCGACGGTGACCTCGACGTGGCGCTGGGCAACTGGGCGGCAGGCTGGGCCCGGCGCATCCCGGGCGAGGAGTCGCGCAACAGGCTGCTGCTGAACGAGGCCGGCGTCCTGGATGGCTCCAGCTATGCCGACATGCCGGGACTGCCGGGCGAAACACTGTCGATCCTGTTTTCCGACATCGATCAGGACGGTGCCCAGGACCTGCTGGTGGGCAATGATTTCGAACTGCCCGATTATGTCTATTTCGGCGACGGCAAGGGCGGGCTGACCCCGGTGACCCGCAACGAAAAGCGCATCCCGCACACCACCGACACGACGATGGCGATCAAGACGGCGGATCTGCACAATACCGGATCCGTGCAGCTTTATTTCGCGCAGATCGCCGGGCGGTCATCGGTGCCCGATCGGCTGAAGATGCAGAAATTGACCAAATACTGCGACGCCATATCGACCCCGGCCGCAAAGTCCTTGTGCGAACGCAACATGGCGATCAAGAAATGGTACAAATCGGGCAACCGGTTCGACCCAACCTATGCCGGCAAGTGTCAGGAGTTTTCCGGTGCATTGCAGGCAGAGTGCAAGGCGATTCTGGTCAAGGATCTTGCGATCCAGAAACAGGCCCCCGGTATCTGTGAGTTGATCCCCGCCGACCAGACCATCCCGCGGGCGTTTTGTCAGATCCATTTCAAGCCAAGTGAGGCGCCGCTGCAATCGGTGTTCAACACAACCATACCCCAGATCATGGGCGGGAACGTGCTGCTGACGCCCGTGGGGCCGCGGGTCTATGCCGACACCGCGCCGCAGGAACGGCTGGAGGTCGGTGGCTGGTCCTGGGACACCAAGGTAGCGGATTTCGACAATGACGGGTTTCAGGACATCTATATCGTCAACGGCACCTGGGTGCCCAACGAGGTCAGCCCCTCGAACCTGTTCTTTCACAACCAGCGCGACGGCACGTTTCAAGAGGTGTCGACCGCCTTCGGGCTGGAGGATTACCTGATGACCGCCGCGGCGGTGGCCTTTGACATCGACCATGACGGTGATCTCGACCTGGTTGCGCAACCGGTGAACGGGCCGGTGGTTCTGTTCCGCAACGGGGTGCAAAGCGGCAATGCGGTGGCGGTGGAACTGCGCGACAGGATCGGCAACAGTTTCGGGGTCGGCGCACGGCTGGTAGCGGAACTTGCCGACGGAGCCCGGATGATGCGCGAGATCCAGTCGGGCGGCGGGTTCATGTCCTTCGACGCACCGGTGGCGCATTTCGGGCTGGGCGACGCCATGGAACTGACCCGGCTGAGCATCCACTGGCCCGCTGGCGGTGTCACAGAGATCGCCGGCCCGATCCCCGCAGGCGCCACTTATCGCGTGGTTCGCGATCAGTGACACATCCCTGGCGGGTGTGTGGGGCAGGGCTGCTTCCCGCACCCAACGGTTAGCGCTATCATGAATAAACCCAACAGCTTACACATATGTCCCCATGGGGACACGGGTGAAAACTGGTAGTCATCCGCCGAACGGATCCACCTCATATCCGACCCCGGTCAGATAGAGCCCGTCCGGCGGCGCGACCGGCCCGCAGGCGGCCCGGTCGCAGGCCTGCAAGACCTCGCCGACCCGCTCGGGCGCCCATTTCCCGGCCCCGACCCTTTCCAGCGTGCCCACGAAGCTGCGCACCTGATTGTGCAGGAATGACCGTGCCCGCACAGATACCGAGATCTCATCTCCCTGCGCCGCGACCGTGACCGCATCCACCGTCTTCACCGGCGACCTGGCCTGGCATTGCGAAGCCCGGAAGGTGGTGAAATCGTGATGCCCGACCAGGAACCCGGCACCCGCCTGCATCGCGGCAGCATCCAGTGGCTGCTGCACCCGCCAGGCCAACCCCTTGTCAAAGGTCAGCGGTGCCCGGCGGCAGATGATCCGGTAGCGATAGCGCCGTTCGACCGCCGAGAACCGGGCGTGAAAACCCTCATCGACCATGGCCGCGCCGACCACCGCCACCGGCAGCGGCTTGAGGTGATAGTTCACCGCCTGCGACAGCCGGAACGGATCCCAGTCGTGGGTCAGGTCGCAATGCGCCACCTGGCCCAACGCATGCACCCCCGCATCGGTCCGCCCCGCCGCGGCAATCGACGGCACCTCGCGCTCCAGCCACGCCAATGCTTCCTCCAACGCACCCTGCACGCTGGCATGCTCGGCCTGCCGCTGCCATCCGGCAAAGGGTCCACCATGGTATTCGATCTTCAGGGCATAGCGCGGCATGGGCCGACGCCATAACGCCCCGCTGGTGGCTTGGCAATCGCGTCGCTCCCCGCGCGCTTCCCCCCTCCCTGTGGGAGGGGGGCCAGGGGGGTGGTCGGGAGCGCAGCGAACCGATACCCCCTAGCGCAGCACGCAGAGCGTACCTATCTTCGCCTCAACTGAACCGGAGAATGCCTTGATCCTCGGCGATATCGCAGACGGCCTGACCCGCAGCATAGAGCGTGCCTCGGACGCGGTCAGCGAGGCGTTTTTCGAGCCTACCGTCCGGCTTGGCGTTACCGGACTCAGCCGCGCGGGCAAGACAGTCTTCATCACCTCGCTGGTGGCCAACCTGCTCGACCGCGCCCGGATGCCGGGGTTGAACGCCGCAGCACAGGGCCGGATCCTGACCGCATACCTGCAGCCACAGCCCGACGACACCGTGCCGCGCTTCGACTACGAGACCCACCTGGCGGCGCTGACCGCGTCCGAACCGCGCTGGCCCGCCTCGACCCGCTCGGTCAGCCAACTGCGGCTCAGCCTGCGGGTGCGCCCCGCCGGGCTGCTGGCTGGGTTGCAGGGGCCGCGCACGGTGCATCTCGACATCGTCGACTATCCCGGCGAGTGGCTGCTGGACCTGGAACTGCTGGATCTTAGCTATGCGGACTGGGCCGACCGGACGCTGTCCCGGATTGAACCCCGCGCCCAGGCGGCGGGCTATCTTGACAAAGCCTCCTCGCTCGACGCCTCCGACAGGTTCGATGAGGCCCGCGCCCGGGATCTGGCCGGCGACTTTGCCGACTATCTGAACGCCGCCCGCTCGGCGGGGTTTTCCGACTGTACCCCGGGGCGTTTCCTGTTGCCGGGCGAACTCGAAGGTTCGCCGGTCCTGACCTTCGCACCGCTGCCGCAGCCCGCCAAGACGCCCCGCCGCAGCCTCTGGCGCGAAATGGAGCGGCGCTACGAGGCCTACAAGGCCCAGGTCGTCAAGCCATTCTTCCGCGATCATTTCGCCCGCATCGACCGGCAGATCGTGCTGGTTGATGCGCTGGGCGCTATCCATGCCGGACCGCCCGCAATGGAGGACCTGCGCCGGGCCATGGCCGATATCCTGTCGGCTTTCCGCCCGGGCCGGAACGCGTTCCTGTCGCGGCTATTCCTGGGCAAACGGGTAGAGCGTATCCTGTTTGCGGCCACCAAGGCCGACCACCTGCACCACCGCCAGCACGCACTGTTGAGCGCCATCATGGAGGCGCTGGTGCAGGATGCGAAATCGCGTGCCGACTATGCCGGAGCGACGACACAGGCCATGGCGCTCGCCGCGCTGCGCGCCACCGTTGAAGAGGCCCGCGATCATGGCGGCCAGCAGCTCGACTGCGTACGCGGCAGGCTGACCGACGGGCGCCAGGCCGCGTTCTATCCCGGAGAGCTGCCAGAGGACCCCGGGCGACTGCTTGCCCCGGCCCGCGACGGCGCCGAAAGCTGGCTCGACGCTGAATATGGCGTGATGGATTTCGCGCCAGCGCAGTTGCGACTGAAACCGGGCGAAGGACCGCCACATATCCGGCTCGACCGGGCGCTTGAATTTCTGATCGGGGACCGGCTGTGAGGCTGGCGCCGGCAAAGCCCCGCGATGCTCGGCGTCTGGCCAGGATCATGGCCGGGTGGATCGGTGAGACGCCGTGGATGCCAGAGCTTCACACCCCTGACGAGGATATGCGGCTCCTGCGGCACCTGATCGAGACCACGGATGTGGTGACCTTGCGGGACTGGCGCGGGGCGCAGGGGTTCCTGGCCCGCGACGGCGACGTTGTGCACGCGCTTTATCTGGCGCCGCGGGCACGGCGCCGCGGTCATGGTCGCCGCTTGCTGCATGCGGCCAAGACGCGGGCTTCACGGCTCGAGCTCTGGGCGTTTCAGGCCAATTCGGCTGCGCGGGCGTTCTATGCCCGCGAGGGATTCGCGCAGGCCGAGGCGACCGATGGCGCGGGCAACGACGAGAACCTGCCAGATGTGCGGCTGGTCTGGACAAGGGGATAGGCGATGGCGAAGAAACCGGGCCCGGTGCTGATCGAGTTGGACGAGGCCCCAGAGGTCGGCCCCGCCGAGACGCCGCCGGTGGTCGAAACCGCCGTCCATGACCCGGCGATGCTACGGGCCGCGCGGCTGGCCGCTCGCCCGCCCTCGCGCCTGGCCCGCTGGTTCTGGGCGCTGCTGGCGTCGCTGCTGGGGCTGGTGGTTTCTGTTGCTGCCTGGGATTTTGGTGCCGGGCTCTTGCAACGCAGCCCGGTTCTGGGCGGTCTGGCGACGGGGTTGGCGGCGCTGTTCGGGTTGGTGCTGCTGCTGATCGGCCTGCGCGAATGGGCGGCGTTCGCGCGGCTGCGGCGCATCGATGTGGTGCATCGCGCGGCCGAGGCGGCGCTGGCCGCCGGCGATCTCGGGGCGGCACGCGAGGTGGGCGCGCGGCTGATGCGGCTCTATGCCGACCGCGACGAGTTGGACTGGGGCCGCCAGCGGCTGCAAGAGCGGCAGGCGGATGTCTTCGATGCCGACGGATATCTCGCTTTGGCCGAGGCTGAATTGCTGGCGCCGTTGGATGCGGCGGCGCAGGCCGAGGTCGAGGCGGCGGCGCGGCAGGTGGCAACGGTGACGGCGGTGGTGCCGCTGGCGCTGGCCGATGTTGCCGTGGCGCTGACTGCAAACATGCGGATGATCCGGCGTGTGGCAGAGGTCTATGGCGGGCGCTCCGGTACGCTTGGAAGCTGGCGGTTGACCCGGTCGGTGCTGACCCATCTGGTGGCCACGGGCGCTGTGGCGGTAGGCGATGACCTGATTGGCTCGGTGGCCGGTGGCGGTGTGTTGTCGAAGATCTCGCGCCGCTTTGGCGAAGGCGTGGTGAACGGCGCGTTGACCGCAAGGGTCGGAGTGGCGGCGATGGAGGTTTGCCGGCCTCTGCCGTTCCATGCCACGGCGCGGCCCTCGGTGACCGGCCTGGTGCGCCGTGCGCTTGCAGGGCTGTTCGGTGGCGCCAAAGGCTGAGTTCGACGCGACGCAATGATTCTCCGGGAATCTTGTACGTAGTTTGCGGGAGACTTTGGTGTCGCGCCCTGCGAACGGGTTGTGCTTGCAGGGCAGCATATTTGTATATGGCTCAGTTTACAATTCGTATGCATTGACCTGTGATTGCGGTGGCGAGGCAAGTGCGGGGTGAGGCGTTCTCCAGTTCAATACGCTGAAACCATCGCAGGTAGTTGTCGAGGTACTTGGTTGCGACGCCCTGGTAACGCCGCAAGAAATCCTTCAACTGGCTGTGTCGGCTGTTGACCGTCTGAATGTGAAAGGCGTCTCGCACCCGCTCCCCACCTGACAGGTTCAGGGCTTCGTGGCGCACCCCCAGTGCTGCGGCGCAAGGCGGATAAGCGCGGTGTCCGTCAGTCACCAGAACGATATCGTCATTCACGACCGGCTCAATGGCTGATCGCAGCGTATCAGCGTTGACCACAGTCAGAACCGCGCTGACTGTCGTGCCGCTGCGATCAGCGGCAACCAGTACCGGAACCTGTTCATCTGACAGGCCCCGTTTGCTGGCCTTGCCTCCCCTGTGGCGCGCCTTGCGCGCAAGGTTTCGTTCGCCCTTTTGGCTTTGCAGAACATAGGTTTCGTCGGCCTCAACAATGCCTGTGAGTTTGTGTGCTCTTGGGTCTTGTGCGGTGAGAAACCGGTGCCGCCAACGGAATGCGGTATTGACGGCAAATCTGCAGCGTTCTGCTGAAGCGCGAACCGTCAGCCCGTCAGCAAGACAGGTCCCAAAGGCAAGCCACTTGTCCTTGCGGTGCAGACCCGACAAGGGGGTGCCAGTCGCCGCGTTGAATGTCTTCCTGCACCCCCTGCACTGGTACCGCCGCAGACCTCGTGCTTTGCCGCGCGATATCGCTCTTGGGGTGCCGCAGTGCGGGCATTGGCGATCTTCTTCCACACGGGCTTCAATAGCAGCCAGCGAGGACGACTCTTCCGACCCACCCAAGAAAACTGTTTCTGCTTGATGCCGTTGCGCAGGGCTGAGGTCGTCAATCCCGGATAACCACTCCTGAAACTCCTTGTGGTTCATGGATTACTTCCCTCCGTTTCCCTATTTGGCGGGGAACATACCGTGAACGCATACAGTTTGTAAACTGAGCCTACACTTTTAACTTGTAAATCTGGATCTATGAAATATAGCCGACACTCGGCTATGACGCTGCAAATCTCAATAGGTGTTCAGTTGAAGCTGTATGTCAAATGTACAATTTTAATTCTTTATTTCACTTTTCCATTACGTTCAGAGACTTCTGTTGGAAGCGAAATTTCATTTGAATCATCCTTGACCGTTATCAACCAGGATTACAGTCCGATCTACTACCGTGGGCTGCTGCTGGATGCCGAAAACCCAAGCGCGAAATACCCGGACGGCCGGGCGGCTATGGCTACTGCGAAAGAATTCCCGAATGCGTTGAGCTGTCTTGCGTTCGAATCCAGCGCGGAAACTGTATCCCTTGCAGATTTAGAAACCGGGAAATTCAATAAGATCGCCGATCTGGAAATCTGCCTGCAAAGGGTTGGGAACGAGCTCGGTAACATTTCGAGATTTGAACCGTGGCTTCGGGCCATTGGATTTGGCTGGACCGACGAACGGCCTGCTTCGCATTGGCTTTCAGCAAGCAGTCTGGGGCTAGGGTCCGAAGAAGTCACGGTGTTTCGTGCACGTTGGAGAGCTGGGGATTCCTTTATTGGACGGGGCTATCCTTTGAGCAAAAAATACAGATGGGCCGACGGGTTAGGTGCAAAAAACCTTCATTTAACCATCGTCGTGCGCCGTCAAGACCTGCGCGTAATCAGCGTAAAGGCAGTAATGATATTTCTGTAAAGCAGTAGTGGGGATGTAATGGCAATTCAACTAGCAGTGAGCCCGGCTGGGTTTTTGGGCGCGCCGTGGGGGCATTTTCAAATTGTTGGCCCAGATGGAAACGAAATCGAGGTTCAAGCAGGATCACATTGGAATGTTACATTTCGCGACCACGATGGATTTATCGATAATCCATTTCCACTTCCCGACACGCCTCATACGTATGGCATCTCAAATGGCGTAATCGAGCAAGGTTATTACAACGCAGTGAATTTGCCTGGTTTGGACAGCCAAACAGAAGCGCAGCAGTGGGCGTTGATCAACAACATCGCTAGTGCAATAGAAACCGTCGAGACTCAAATTCAGTATAACAACGCAATCGATACGAACGAGAACGGCAATGAAGTCGTGCTTGAATCTGGCACCCAAAACTCCAACACGTTTGTTTCCACGCTGCTTTATGTGATAGGTGTTGATCTGGTCAGCTACGTTCCTAGCATTTTAACAGGCCTCAATTTCCAATCAGTTCCCGGATACAGCCACAACGTTCTGTTCGACCCAATAAGTGGCGACCCTATCAGCCTGTCGTTTTCCGGTTCTTCAGGAAACGACCTTTTGCGATTAGGCCTAGCCCGGATTATTCATGACGCCCCGTTTTTGGGCGGATTCAACCGGCTGGGGGTGGCTTGGG
>JAAELR010000131.1 GCA_024226455.1 Paracoccaceae bacterium | reverse complement strand
TTTCGCAGTGCGCCGAACCGGCTTCCGGCGCTCAAAGCCATTTCCATCATCAAGCATCAAATCACCTCCAAAATTATTGGAGGCCAGATTCTCACATCGGATCAAAACCCGATACCATGGGGCATACGCACCGATAACGATGAACCGGCGATCACCCGGCACCGGCGGCGATGCGCCTCCGCGCTGCCTTGTCTCTGGACCTCGGCGCCCGCTTGGTCCATATCGGACCAGACACATGCGGAGGCGCCGATGGGCATTCTCAGAACGATTCTGCGACCGTTGATCTGGTGGGACAGCCAGACGCTCAACACCCAGTTCTATACCTGGCGCAAGGGCCAGCGTGTTGGCGAGGACGGTGAGGGTAACGTTTTCTACCAGACCCGCGACGGCAAGCGGCGCTGGGTGATCTATAATGGCGAGGCAGAGGCGAGCCGGGTCAGCCCAGACTGGCATGGCTGGCTGCACCACACCTTTGACGAGCCGCCAACCAAAGTGGCGCTGCAGCACAAGGATTGGGAAAAGCCGCATCAGGAGAACCTGACCGGCACTGCGAAGGCCTATGCGCCGCCGGGGTCCATCCGCGCCGGCGCACCGGCCAAGCGAAGCGACTATGAGGCCTGGGTGCCCGAATAGGGCACCGGTCGAGGCATGGCGAACCAAACTACAGAAGTGCTGGTCGGCGGCGCGGTTCTGGCCGCGGCAGTCGGATTCTTCGCCTATGCCGCGCAGGTCACCGGGGCCGGGCCGACGGGCAATGTTGCGGGCTACACCGCGTCTTTCACGTCCGTCGAGGGCATCACGGTGGGCACTGATGTGCGGCTGGGCGGGGTCAAGGTGGGCACGGTCACCTCACTGGCGCTGAACCCCAAGACGTTTCGCGCCGACACCGCGTTCACTGTCGATGAGGGCATCCGCCTGCCAGAGGACACCGCCGCGCTGATTTCTTCCGAGGGGCTGCTGGGCGGCTCTTACCTGGAGCTGCTGCCGGGCGGGTCGCCGTTCGATCTGGAGCCCGGGGCAGAGATCGAGGACACGCAAAGCTCTGTCAGCCTGATCCAGCTTTTGTTGAAATTCGCGGCCGGCGACGGTGACGGCGAATGATCCGCGCCGGCGTGCTGGCGTTGGTGCTGCTGACCCCTGCGGCGCTTTGGGCGCAGCAGACCAGGGACGGCACCATCGAGGTCACACCGCTGGACGAAGGGTTCAGCCTGACGCCAGAGCTGGATCTGGGCGGCGTCAACGAGGACGGCAGTTTCGGTGAGGTCGAGGTCGAAGTCGAGGAACCGCAGGCGGCGGCGGCAGAGGGTGCGGTTCTGCGCGGGCTGGACCGGGTTTCGGGCGCGCTTACCGATCTGGAGATGCTGGCCGGAGAGACGCAGCGCTTTGGCCGGCTCGACGTGACGCTGGGCGAATGCCGCTATCCGGCGGGCAACCCGTCGGGTGACGCCTATGCCTATCTGGTGATCCGCCCAGAGGGCGAGACCCGCCCGGTCTTCGAGGGCTGGATGGTGGCGTCGAGCCCGGCGCTGAACGCGATGGATCATGCGCGCTATGACGTCTGGGTGCTGCGCTGCAGCACCTCCTGAGCGTTTGCAGCGGGCGGTAGCGAAGTGAAATCCGCCGTTTGTTGCAGCGCCCTGCGCAGCCGCGCGTGATAGGCGCTGCGCGGGATCTCGATGCCGCCGAGCGAGGCCAGGTGCTGCGTCAGGAACTGCGTGTCGAACAGGGCAAAGCCGGTCTGGCGCAGGTGGTCCACCAGAAAGGCCAGCGCGATCTTCGAGGCGTTGGTGATGCGTGAAAACATGCTCTCGCCGAAAAACACCGCCCCCAGCGTCACGCCATAGACCCCGCCCACCAGCGCCCCGTCCTGCCGGACCTCCAGCGAATGGGCAGTACCGGCCGCGTGCAGTTGCAGGTAGAGATCGAAGATCGTGCTGTTGATCCAGGTCTCGTCGCGGTCGGCGCAGGCGGTCACCACCCCGGCGAAATCCTGGTTCAGCGCGATCTGGTAATCCTGCCGCCGCAGCCTGCGTCGCAGCGAGCGCGAGATGCGGAACCCGTCGAGCGGCATGATGCCGCGCCGCCGGGGGTCGACCCAGAACACGCGCGGGTCGTCGCGGGCCTCTGCCATCGGGAAGATGCCCGAGGCGTAGCCGCGAAGCAGCAGGGCCGCGTCGAGCCTGTTGTCGGCGTCCTTCATGGCGCGCGGCGGCGCCGGGGGGGGGAGCGTAATAACGTCACTTGCGGGTCACAACAATTGCCAGCTTGTCCGGTAAAGGCTACTGCCAGAACAGGCAAAAAGCAAAGAGACCGGCGGCTATGGGGTTTTTCGATTTTCTGGCAGAGATACGGCCCTACTCGGAAGAACCGTCCAATTGCCTGCGTATGAACAAGCGGCACCGGATGATCGTCGAGCCGTTTCGCGGCGAGCTTGCGGATGCGCGGGTGCTGGATCTGGCGGCGCATGACGGGCGCTGGTCCTACGCGCTGGCCGATGCCGGTGCAGCGCAGGTGATCGGGGTCGAGGGCCGGCAGGAACTGATCGACCGGTTCGAGTCGTTTCCCGAGACCGGGTTCAAGTCGCGCGTCCAACTGCGACAGGGCGATATCTTCGAGGCGCTCGAGGGGTTCATCGCCACCGGCGAGCGGTTCGACGTGGTGGCGGTCTACGGCATATTCTACCACATCATGGACCATTTCCGGCTACTCAAGCTGATCCGCGAGACAGGTGCCAAGGTGATCCTGATCGACAGTGAATTCGCGGTTCGTGTGGCGCCGGTGATCGATTTGGTGTTCGAGGATACCTCGATCGACCTCTGCGCCACGCCGCAAGTGCCCGGGCAAGCGCGCGCGGTGATCGGTATCCCCAGTTTTGCGGCGCTCGATTCGATGGCAAGAGCGCTGGATTTCGACGTGATCTGGACCCGGTCCGAACAGCAGTTCGCCGATGACCGCAAAGGCATCCAGGACTATTTCCGCCCCGAAAAGAAACGCCGCGCCTTCTGCACGCTGGTGCGTCGCGAGTGAACCCGGTCGGGCGGGATATGCTTTGGCGGCATGAATCCAATACTTCGAACTCTCGCGAGATGTGTAGCTCGACAGTTTGCGTGTGACCGCCAAGCGGATGAGGACGAGGCAATTGGTCCTTTTTGCTAGGGCCTGTTGAGATTCACCGTGTACGAATGACGGTCGCTCCGATATGGACCATTGCTTCAAAGCTTGTATCAGTTTTGCATGCACGCATGGCTATGCGTTTGAATTCTTTGAGTTTCTGAAAGAAGTTTTCGACAA
>JAAELR010000130.1 GCA_024226455.1 Paracoccaceae bacterium | reverse complement strand
TTGCTGGCGGGGCTCGGAGCCGAGGCCGCCTCGCGCGGCACCACCGCCCTCGACCTCGCCCGGACCCTCCTGAGCACGATCTGCACCGAGAATCTCTTTGACGCGGTGCTGGACGATGACTGAATGCAGGCGGGGCAATCTACATTCCCTGCAGCCAATGCGGCGGCACAGGGCGGATTGCCCAATCTGTGAGTGCCATTGTGACCGATGCGGTAGCCCACGCCCGCATCCACCATTGGAAGGAAGCGTGAAGCATGGCCGAGCAAACGAGTATCGAGTGGACCGACGCTACCTGGAACCCGATCACCGACTGCCGGCTGGTGAGTCAGGCCGGCACACCGCGCCGGGTCGGAAAGGGCGGCGCCGGTCGTCTGTTGAACGGGCGGGAATGGAACGGGGTGCCCAATGGTTGCCTATGACTTTCAGGCATGGCTCGCCCCTGCGGTATCCAGCGGCCAGAAGACCACGACCATCCGAGCGCCCAGGAAGGACAACCGCCACGCCAAGCCGGGCGACCGGCTGCAGCTATTCACCGGCATGCGCACGAAAGCTTGCCGCAAGCTGGTTGATCCAGACCCGACCTGCGCTCACGTCGAGGCGGTCACTATCGATCGCGACGGCATCCGCTACTCGGCAGGCGTCGAATGTTCCACGCCAGACGTGGTCGCGCAAAGGAATGGTTTTGCAGATTTCGAAGCGATGGCGGGCTGGATTAAAGAGGCGCATGGCCTGCCATTCTCCGGCTTCTTGATCTGATGGATCTGACCCAATGCCCGCACGCACCAAACCCCTGAGACCCGATCAACTGGCTGAACGCTGGGGCTGTTCCCCCGAAACCGTGCGGAATATGTGCGCCCAAAACATGATCGGCCACTTTCTCATAGGCACCGGGGCACGGCGCCACTATAGAATTCCAGCCGACGCGGTGGAGGAGTATGAATGCCAGACCTCACAATCGGGCGCCTCAGAGGCGGGTTCTGTGTCATCTGGTACGACGCTGGAAAGCGCCGCCGCCATCAGCTTGCGGCACTCACGCGCAAAGAGGCCGAAGCAGAAGCCGTAGCGGTCTACCGCGAAAAGACATTTTCCGCGACACGAGCGACCGCGCCAACCGTTGCCGACATGTGGGATCTCTACCGCGCCGATCTGGACGACCGCCCGACCGGCAAGACCATGGATTACACCGGCAAGGCAATACTGCCGTTTTTCGGCCAGTACCTGCCCGCAGATATCGACAAGCCGCGTTGTGTTGAGTACGCCGATCACCGCGTGAAACAAGGCAAGTCGCAAGGCACGGTCTGGACCGAGCTGGGCCACCTACAATCGGCCCTGAACTATGCCGCAAAGACGCTGCGCCTGATCGACCGCGCCCCGCATATCTGGCGCCCCAGGAAGCCCGAGACCGACAAGCGCATCCTGGACGCTGGGGAATGCCGCAAGCTGATAGACGGCGCCCATGATCCCCACATTCGCCTGGCGCTGATCATGTTGCTGGGCACAGCTGCGCGGGTGGGGGCAATCCTCGATCTGACATGGGACCGCGTGGACTTCGACCGCAACGCGGTGAATCTCAGGCTGCCCGACGCGCAGACCCGCAAGGGGCGCGCAATCGTGCCGATGAACTCGGGTGTGCGCGCAGCCCTCTCAACCGCATACCACGCCGCTCTGAGCGATCATGTGGTTGAGTATGCCGGGGGGCCGGTGAGGTCCATCAGAAAGGGCGTGGCGGGCGCCATTGAGCGCAGCGGGATCGGCCATGTCACGATCCACGAACTGCGCCACACCGCAGCGGTTCACATGCTGGCCGCTGGGATTCCGATTGAGAAGGTTGCCCAGACCCTGGGACACAGCAACGTGTCGGTGACGTACCGAAGCTACGGGCGATATCTGCCCGAACACATGCAAGACGCTGTGGATGTTTTAAACTTCGCGGCGGCGAAATCGGTTCAGTGAACCGCGGCACACTTCGCTGAAGTCGTGTAACCGCTTGATTTTATTGGTGGGTGATAACGGACTTGAACCGCTGACATCTTCGATGTGAACGAAGCGCTCTACCACTGAGCTAATCACCCATCGGCGCGCTGTGTAACTCTACTCGGCAGCTTCCGCAAGAGGGTCTTTGGGGGCGCCGCCAGCTGCGATCCGGGCCTGCTTGCTGCGGCGCAGGCGCAGTTCGATCACCTCTGCGTTTTCCAGTTCCTTGCGATTCTTGATGATGCCCTTGCCGAAGGGCTGCAGGTTCAGCGTTTCGCCCTGCGACAGCGCGTCGCCCAATTCCTTCAGCATCGCCTCGACAACTGGCTTGGCGGCTTTTTTCTTGATGCCGGAACTCTCGACGACGCGGTCGATCAGCTCACGCTTGCCCAGAACCTTGGGTTGATTGGGCTGAACGGCCGGTCCTTCGGCCTCCTGCTCCTTGACCGCTCGGCGCACCGTGGTTTTGCTGGCCGTGGTTGCTCGCCCGGCTGTTGTCCGTACTGCGGCGGTCTTCGAAGTGGTGGTCTTGCGTGCCATGGTTTTTTCTGCCCGATTATGTTGCACTCAATTTGATGCTACACAAAGTTGTTAACCATTTCCACCGGGCATTGTGCAGATTTCGGGTTTTTTTGTGAGAATGCCACTGAATGCTGTGGTGATGTCCGCATATTGAGGTTCATCAAAGCCACCGAATTTCGCGCCCAACGTGTTCGGCTGCGATGCCTGCCGACTGTGTGTGTGGGGGGGGTGACACTTATTCTTGCAGTAACCGGAAGAGCTCGGAGTTGGACGGGCTATGACGTACTGGTCACGTAAAAACAGGGGGTTAGATGGTATTTCGGTAACATCGGCAAAAGGCCGGGCAGTCATGCTGTGGCGTGCTGGCGGATGAGGTCGGGCAGAGGCGGGATGTCAGCGGCGCCTGGGTGCGACAGTCGGTTGCCGAGATAGTCCCAAAAGCTGACACCCAGCTTGGCGCATG
>JAAELR010000129.1 GCA_024226455.1 Paracoccaceae bacterium | reverse complement strand
GTCTGGGATGCGCCGAGGCGCACCGCGGTACGTGCAACATCGATCGCGGTGTTGCCGCCGCCGTAGACCAGCACCCGGCCGTTTAGCAGGGTCGGATTACCGAGTTCGGTATCGCGCAGCACCGTGAGCGCATCGAGCATCGTAAATTCACCCTCAGCAGGTATTTCGATATGCCGCGCCTGCTGCGCGCCGAGGCACAGGAACACGGCATCGTAATTGCCCTGTTCACGGGTTTTTGCAAGATCGTCGATGCGCGTATCGAGCCTGATATCCGCGCCCATCGCCTCGATGCGTTCGATTTCAGCCTGTAACTTGGCACGCGGCATGCGGTACTTCGGAATGCCGTAGCGGATCATTCCGCCCGCCTGCGGTGCGGCTTCGAATATCGTCACCTCGTGACCGAAGCGGCGCAGGTGGTAGGCCGCCGACAACCCGCCGGGGCCGGCGCCGACGATCATCACGCGCTTGCCCGTGGGCTCGCCCGCCGCCATGCTCCAGCCGTGTTTCAGCGCCTGGTCGCCGAGGAAACGTTCCACCGAGTTGATGCCCACTGCCTCATCGAGCTGCGCGCGATTGCATCCGCCCTCGCAGGGGTGATAGCAGACTCGGCCCATGGTCGCCGGCAGCGGGTTGTCGTCCATGATCTGGCGCCAGGCGGCCTCGTAGTCGCCTTCCTCGGCGTAACCGAGCCAGGCCTGGATATTCTCGCCCGCCGGGCAGGCGTGGTTGCACGGCGGCAGGCGGTCGACATAAACGGGGCGCTCGGTGCGCCAGCTGCCGGTTTTGTTGAGCAGGCTGCTACCGACATCCAGCGTGATCGCGAAGGGTTTGGATTGCACGAGAGCGGGTTTGCTCATGCGTCACCATCCTCCGCTGAGAGCAGGTCGAAACGCCGGATGTTGCGTTCGGCGATGGCCTCCAGCTGCTCAAGCTGGTGCGCGTTATCGGGCTTGAATACGTGCGCGAAGCGCCGCTGCGGCTTGAGATACTCACTCACCGCTACCTGGCGACGGATTTTGGTAACCCCTGTTATTTCGCCATCTTCCGCCTCGAACAGCGGATACATGCCGGACTCTACCGCAAGGCGAGCCAGCTTGACGGTGTCGCCCGGCTTCGACCCCCAGCCGAGCGGGCAGGGTACGAAGATCTCGATGTAACGCGCGCCGCGGACTTCCATCGCCCTGGTCACCTTGTATTCGAGGTCGTGCAAATCGTGAACCGAGGCGGTCGCGACATAGGGAATCATGTGCGCCATCGCCACCAGCGGTACGCTCTTGCCGGTGTTAAAGGCGTTACCGGGGTCCTTGCCGACCGGCATGGTCGTCGCTGTGCGTGCCGCGCCCGGGGTGGCGCTGGAGCGCTGTACGCCGGTATTCATATAGGCTTCGTTGTTGTAGCAGATATAAAGCACGTCATCGTTGCGGTCGAAGGTGCCCGACAGGCAACCGAAGCCAATATCGGTGGTGCCTCCGTCGCCGCCCTGGGCGATCACGCGCACGTCTTCGCGGCCCTTGGCTTTCATCGCCGCAGCGATCCCGGATGCCACCGCCGAGGCGTTACCGAACAGCGAGTGGATCCACGGCATCGACCAGGCGGTCTCGGGATAGGGGGTGGTGAATACTTCCAGGCAACCGGTGGCGTTGGCCGCGATCAACTGGTTGTTGGTGGCGCGCATCGCCGCGTCGATCGCAAAGCGCGCACCCAGCGCCTCGCCACATCCCTGGCAGGCGCGGTGGCCCGAGTCGAGCGAGTTGCAGCGGTCCATGGTTGCCTGCACACTGCGGTTTTGATCGTCGAGCAGGCGGTTACCGACGGTAAAGGTGCCGGTCTGGTAGAACTTGACCTTTTGCTGGGTCTCCGGAATTTGTGCCATGGCTCTCTCCTAAATCGTTTTCGCGGCGGCGACCACGCCGACGTCGTGAAGAATGTT
>JAAELR010000128.1 GCA_024226455.1 Paracoccaceae bacterium | reverse complement strand
GCGGCGCTCGACCATATGCGCGACCGCAGCCTATCTCGGCAACCGACTGTCGCACCCCGGCGCCGCTGACATCCCGCCTCTGCCCGACCTCATCCGCCAGCACGCCACAGCATGACTGCCCGGCCTTTTGCCGATGTTACCATGTTCACATGGGGGCATCCGGACATCCTCTCAGGCCTTCTCTCAGACCGGGCTGAAGCGATCCGTTCCCGGATCGTACTGTTCCAGCGCCCCGGCAGCGATGTCGTTCCACAGCCCGTGCAGGGTCAGCAGCTCTGCCTCGACCCGCTGGCGCAGGAAGGGGAAGGTCATCAGGTTTTCAAGGCTGACCTTGATGGCCTCGCGTTCCAGCGCCTGCACCCGCTCTGACTCGTTGGCGATGTCCTTGACCCGCTCATAGCCCGGTCGCAGCATGTCCATCCAGCGACCGACAAAGCTAGACTTCTCCTCCAGCTCGGGGGCGCCGCCGGAACACATGTCGTGGCAGCCCCGGACCCCGCCGCAGCTGGAGTGCCCCACCACCACGATATGCGCCACCTTCAGCGAGGTAACGGCGTATTCGACGGCCGCCGAGGTGCCGTGCGGTTGACCGTCGGGCTCATAGGGCGGCACCAGGTTGGCGACGTTGCGGTGGATGAAGAACTCTCCCTGATCGGCGCCGAAGATCGCGGTAACATGCACCCGACTGTCACAGCAAGAGATGATCATGGCGCGCGGATGCTGGCCGCCGGCGGCCAGATGGCGGTACCAGGCCTTGTTGTCCTCGAACGCGGTCGCCTTCCAGCCCCGGTAGCGCTGAACCAGATAGGCGGGCAGTGGTCTGGCGACGGTCATGTGGGTTCCCTCCCGGTTTGCCGTGAATCTAGGGCGGATTTGCCGTGAATTCGAGCGATTTTCCAGCCCGCAGTCAACGTTTTGTTGGCGGTTCCGCCCGAGGATTGCCCGGTGGCCGGGGACAAGGGGTGTGGAACTGATGCATATAGGCGAATTGCGGCTGGTCGAGACGGTGTGTCTCGACGGTGAGAAGCTGGAAGAGATCTGCCTGCGGTTGGGATACCGCGGTGGCGAAGAGGCGATCTGTGCGGCGATGGAGGAACTGGCGATGCTGCTGCAGCAGGCCGGCAAGCTGTTGCAGGCGGGTGAGACCGGTGCGCTGGAGGATGTGGCGCGACGGGTGCATGGCTCGGCCGAGCGGATCGGAATGGTGGCGCTGGCGCGGGTTGCGGGCGAAGTGGTGGCCCTGGCGGCCGGGTACGATCCAGCGGCGCTGGGGGCGGTAGCGGCGCGGATGCGGCGGCTCGGAGAGCAATCGCTGCTGGCCATCTGGGACCGGCAGGATCTGATGATCTGAAGCTTCTCAGCGGCGCGGGCGTGAGGTGCGGGGGCCACTCTCCGGCGTGGCGGATTTCAGCACCGCCCGGCGGATGTGCAAAGCGCCCGATACGGGTGGCGCCGGCCGGGAGCAGCGGCTAGGCTCCGTGTCGAGAACACGAGCCAGGAAGACCCGAAATGCCCCTGACCTTCTCTGAACCCGACGCCACGTCGATCCCGTTGCATATTGCCCCCAACGACGGCTTTGCCGCCTGGTCCGCCGGACAACCGGACCGGGTGCGGGCCTGGCTGTCGGCCACCGGGTTTTCCGGCGGTCTGGGCAGCATCGCGCTGGTTCCCGGTGGGGACGGCGGTATCGGGGCCGCGGTCGCCGGGATCGGAACCGCAGCCGAGCGGTCGCGCGGGCGGTTTGCGCTGGCGGCGGCGCAGGCGACCCTGCCGCAGGGCACCTACCGCATCGAAGGCGGCTGGTGCGGGCTGGACCCGGAAGCCGAGGCACTGGGTTGGCTGCTGTCGCGCCATCGGTTCGGGCGCTACAAGAAGGCCAAACCCGCCGGGGCCGAGCTGGTCGCCCCGGCAGGCATCGATACCGCGCGGATCGAGACCGTCGCGGCGGGCGAGGCGCTGACCCGCGATCTGATCAACACGCCGGCCAGCGACATGGGACCGGAAGAGCTGGAACAGGCGGCGAACGTGCTGGCACGCGCCTTCGCCGCCGGGTTCGAACTGGTCTCTGGCGACGACCTGCTGGCGCAGAACCTGCCGATGATCCATGCGGTGGGTCGTGCCGCAGCGCGGGCGCCACGGCTGCTGGACCTGCGCTGGGGCAGCGAGGGCCCGGCGCTGACGCTGGTGGGCAAGGGCGTGTGTTTCGACAGCGGCGGGCTGAACATCAAGCCGGGCTCGTCGATGGGGCTGATGAAAAAGGACATGGGCGGCGCGGCGACGGTGCTGGGGCTGGCGCGAATGATCATGGGGCTCGGGCTGCGGCTGCGGTTGCGGGTGCTGATCCCGGCGGTGGAAAACGCCATCGGCGGCAGCGCCATGCGCCCCGGCGACGTGCTGACCAGCCGCAAGGGGCTAACGGTCGAGATCAACAACACCGATGCCGAAGGGCGGCTGGTGCTGGCCGATGCGCTGGCGCTGGCGGATGAGGAGAGGCCCGATCTGCTGATTTCCATGGCGACGCTGACCGGTGCGGCGCGGGTGGCGGTGGGGCCGGATCTGGCGCCCTTCTACGCCACCGAGCCGGCGCTGGCAGACGCGATCCGCGCCGGCGGCGCGGCGGCAGCGGATCCGGTCTGGCAGATGCCCTATCACGAGCCCTATGAGGCGATGATAGAGCCGGAGATTGCCGATCTCGACAACGCGCCCAAGGGCGGCCTTGCCGGGTCGGTCACGGCGGCGTTGTTCCTGCGTCGATTCGTGACAGATACGCCCCGATACGCGCATTTCGATATCTACGGCTGGCAGCCCAAGGCGGCGGCGGGCCGGCCCGTCGGAGGTGCCGGGCAGGGCGCCCGGGCGGTGCTGGCTGCGCTGCCGGGGCTGTTGGGGCTGTGACCGACAGGCGGTTCCTAGCGGCCAACGGGCGTGTCGCGCTGAGCGCCCTGCGGGGGCAGGAACAGGCAGCGCAGTTCACCGACGGGACGATGATGCGCTGCCGGGTACCCTTTGGCGATCTTTGTGCGACCCCCGGCGGAGCGCGCGACAAGCAGATGCTGTTTGGTCAGGCTTTCCGGGTGCTGGAAGCCCGGGATGGCTGGGCTTTCGGGCTCGACGTTGTCGACGATTATGTCGGCTATCTGCCCGAGGCTGCACTGGGTCCGCATCTTTTTGCGACCCACCGCGTTTGCGTGCGATCGACTCATGTCTATCCGGCGCCGGATATCAAGGCGCCGGAACTGCGTTCGCTGAGTTTCTTTTCCGAGCTACGGGTTTTGTGCGAGACAGAGGGGTTTGCAGCGCTGGAGACCGGCGGTTTTGTTCCATCCGTGCATCTGGAATCGCTGTCCTGGTACGCTCCGGACGCGGTTTCGGCGGCCAAAATCTTTCTTGGGACACCCTATCTGTGGGGCGGGAATACCGGGTTCGGGATCGACTGCTCCGGGCTGGTTCAACTGGCGTTCTGGGCGATTGGGCGATCTTGCCAGAGAGACAGCGATCTGCAGGAAGCGGCGGGCGTAGAACTGCCGGCTGATGCTGGTCTGCAACGCGGCGATCTGCTGTTCTGGAAGGGGCACGTCGCGATGGCGGTGGATGGCGAAACGCTGATCCACGCCAATGCGCATCACATGGCGGTGGTTCATGAGTCCGCCGGTACCGCGATAGCGCGGATTGCGGCGCAGGGGGGCGGGCCGGTCACATCCCGGCGGCGGCTTTGACCCAAAGGTCTCATCGCGCCCGCGCGGGCGCTTTTCGACAGCGAAGAAGGCCCGGCTGGGGCCAGTGAGCGGTGCTTAGTCCACAGCGCGGATGAGCTTTCGCTCAAGCACCCGCAGCACGGTCTTCAGGTCATGGCCGCGTTTCAGGATCTGTCCATCCATGCCGATGACAGAAAAAAGCCCCTGGCGATGTCGGAGCCGGGGGCGTTTTTCGATCCGGTAGAGCGGCTGTTCCGCCGTGCGGCGGAACACCGAGAACACGGCGACCTCGCGCAGGGTCGAGATACCATAGTCGCGCCACTCGCCGGCGGCGACCATCCGGCCATAGAGCCCGAGGATCACGCCAAGTTCGCGGCGGTCGAAACTGACCTGTTCGGGGATGTTCTGCCTGCCGGGAAACGGGGTCGAGCTCATGATCGTCATGGGGACAGATTGGCGGCCTTTGTCGGCGAAATCAAGCATCGCCGGAATCATGCCGTGAAATGACCATGGCTTTGCCGCGTGTGCTCCACCTTGCTGCCCGGATCGGTCGCGATATTCGATCCTGTAGCGACAAAGAGCTATCCCCCGGTACTGCGGCAACATTGCCCCCACCCAGCCCGCAGTATCGGGGACGCTCTGCCAACGCCCGCCCGCGCTCGCGAGGCGGGTTTTTTTGTGGCCGACGTCGCGGAGAGCGGGAGTTGGTTTCCAGCCCGTCAATCACGCCCAGCTTTTGCCAGAAAATGATCTGCAAATGGCTTTGATTACATCACTATGGCGCCTTCATTGCCTGCGAAAACAGTTGGCATAGCGAATACGGGTGACCCCGGCGGCTGGTTTCATAGCCCCCACCCAGCCGGACCGTCGGGATCGCCCGTACTCGCTGAAAGCCCGTCCTGCTCGGCGGGCTTTTTCATTTTCGCGATTGGTGTTGACGCCCTGCTGCTTTGTGCAACATGAAGGCGCATCGGCACCCGGGCCGTGATGATGGAGAGAACCGATCCGCGACCCAGCCGCAGAAACCAGGACCTGTTCCTCGCTGGGACAGGGGCGTCGGGGCCCCAAGCTGGCGGTCGTGGTGCCGACGTTCAACGAGGTCGAGAATGCCGAGCGGTTGATCCACCGGCTGGCCAGGGCACTGGACGGTCTGGAATATGAGATCCTGTTTGTCGACGACAACAGCCCCGATGGTACCGCCGCGGCGGTACGCGAGATTGGCGGGCGGGATGCCCGGGTGCGCTGCTTGCAGCGCATCGGCCGGCGCGGGCTGGCCACCGCGGTGATCGAGGGAATGCTGGCCACCACGGCGCCGGTCGTGGCGGTGATTGACGGCGACCTCCAGCACGACGAGCGTTTGCTGCCAGAGATGTACCGGCAACTGACCGAAGACGGGCTCGACCTGGTGGTGGGGTCGCGCTATGTGGCCGGCGGGGGTGTCGGCGACTGGTCGGAGGCGCGCCAGCGGGGTTCGAAACTGGCCACCCGCATCGCCGGACGCATGGCCGGGACAGAACTGGCCGACCCGATGAGCGGGTTCTTCATGTTGCGGACCGATGCCCTGCGGGATCGCGCGGCCGGATTGTCGGGCGTCGGCTACAAGCTGCTGCTCGACATTCTTGCGACACCTGGCCCGGCGCTGAAGCTGCGCGAGGTGCCCTATGAGTTCAAGGCGCGCGAACATGGCGACAGCAAACTGGACAACAAGGTTCTGCTGGAGTTCCTGGAACTGATTCTGGCCAAGAGCGTGGGCCGGTACGTTCCGGTCAAGTTCATCATGTTCTCGCTGGTCGGCGCACTGGGCGTGGTCGTGCACATGATCGTTCTGGCCACGTTGTTTCGGTCTTTCGGGGTCGGGTTCGGCATCTCGCAGACCGTGGCAACGCTGGTTGCCATGACGGCGAATTTCTTCATCAACAACGTCTTCACCTATTTCGACCGGCGACTGCGCGGCTGGAAACTGGTGCCGGGGTGGCTGTCGTTCTGCGCCGCCTCGTCGGTGGGCGCGCTGGCGAATGTCGGTGTGGCGGTATTTCTGTTCGAGAGTTTCGGTACGATCTGGTATGCCTCGGCCTTGGCGGGCGTCATCGTCGGCGCAACCTGGAACTACGCCGTCACGGCGCTTTACACCTGGAAGATCTGAGGAGCGGCATGGCTGGTTTCTTGGGGGATCGCCGCGAAGATCTGCGCTGGAGCGCTCATGAGAAGCGCTTCTTCTGGTCTTTGACCGGAGCAATGCTGTTTGTCACGCTGATCGCCGGAAAGACACATGACTATGCCTTCTATCGCGTCCAGTGGGAAGCTATCGCCAATGGATACAGCCCGTGGGCGACCGAAGCGGACGGCGTATCGGTGCCAATGAACGCCTACGGTCCGCTGCATGCGGTCCTTGCGCCGCTGGAACCGATCTACTGGATGCTTCCGAAACTCGTTTTTGCCAGCATGGTGATGGTGGTCTATGCGGCGCTGATCAATGCCTCGAAACGGGCCGGGCTGACCAACGATCGGGTGCGGCTTGTCTATCTGGCGGTCCTGTTCCCGCTGATGCCGGCGGTGTTGATCCCGGTCTTCGGCTTTGGCAACAACGACATCTTCCCTGCGCTTTGCATGGCACTGGCCTGCGTCGTCCTGGCCCGGGGTGCCAGGACAGGTGCCGGCGTCTGGATCGGTCTGGGCGCGCTGATGAAGTTCTACCCGTTGATCTTTGCCGGTTTCCTGGCGGGCCGGCGCGACGGGCGGCTTGATTTGCGGGTGTTGCTGGTGGCGCTGGCGCTATTCGTGCTGGGCATGGGGATCAGCTATCTTGTCTGGGGACCGGCCGTCTTTTCACCTTTCCAGTTCGGGCACGAGCGGGGGCCAAAGATGCTGTCGCCGCTGCGCTTTGCGGTCTCGGTAGAAACCTTGCGAGAGTCGGCGGTGATCGAACATCTGATCGCCCGGAATACCATCTATGTGCTTGCTGCGGCGGTGTTGGTGGGCCTGCATGGCTGGCTGGCGCGGCTGGATCGGGACATCACGCTGATGATGGGAATTCTGACGGTGCTGCTGGCCTACAAGATCGGGCATCCGCAGTTCTACGTCTCGTGGCTGGCTGTCTGGGCCTGGGTTCTGGCGTCCCGCAACGAGGGCGCAGCCTGGCGCGTGGCTCAGGGGTTCTGGCCGGTGGCTCTGTTTCTTTCGGCGTACCAGACGCTGTATCTGCTGAGCAAATGGATTTCGGGAGACGGCTATCTGGGGGGTGACTGGCATTTCATCCGCTACTACGTGTCGCTGTTCTTTGCGCCGACGGTGCTGTGGTGTGTGATTCGGGTACGCAAGGACCTGTTCCAGCGCTGGCAGCGGCCTGCCGGCGTCCGGTTCTGAGGCCGGGCGATCCGGGGAACCGGATCATGGGCCCTACGCAAACGCCCCTTGGCAGAACCAGCCCGAGGACATGGTTCCGCCATGGGCATAGTAGAGCCACAGCAGCTCTCCGGTTTCTGTCGTAACCTGCCAGTAATCGCGCACGCCAGTGCGCCATTCGGGATCGTCGAGCCACCATTCCGGCGCGATGCGTTCCGGGCCGCTGACGGCGATGGTGGTCAGGTGGCGTCGGCGCCAACGGAATTCGGCGGGCGGGGCGGGGGTGTCATGGGCCTGCACCGGTTCGGGCCGCCACAGGGTCAGCGGCCGGGGCGTGGGCGGCCTTGGCCAGTCATGCGCGGGCTCTGACCAGGCGGCGGCGACGCGGTGGCTGGTCTTTTCAGGAATGTTGCTGTCGGCGGGATGGGCGCGGGTGATCGTCTCTAGCCCGATGCGGGCGCCGAGCCGCCCGATCAGGTCGTCGAGCGCGGTGTTCGAGTGCTGCCGCGCATTGGCATCCGCCGCTGCCTCGACATGGCCGCGATGCTGATGCGCGTGCACCGGTTCGGTGACATGCGCCTCGATGCGCACGCAGTCGATGCCGAAACCGGCGTCGATCTCTGGCAGTTTCATGATCAGCAGGGGCTTGATCCGGTCCGGGCTGGCCGAGGGGCGGGCGAGGCCGATTTCCATGGTCTGCATGCTGCCCTCGGTGCGGAAAAGCTGCAGTCGCAGCCGCCTTGCGCCGCGACCCTTAGCCTTCAGCCGTTTCTCCAGT
The DNA here is from genome assembly GCA_024226455.1 of Paracoccaceae bacterium. Lineage (GTDB taxonomy): Bacteria > Pseudomonadota > Alphaproteobacteria > Rhodobacterales > Rhodobacteraceae > JAAELR01. The sequence goes on along the minus strand of JAAELR010000128.1, from coordinate 10,216 downwards.
TCCGGCAGCAGCCGGTCGATGGCGGCGATGACATCCTCGTCGCGGCCGATCGGTTCGGGCAGGGTCAGGCGCAGGGCAAAGCGCATCGCGGGTTTGGCGGGCGAGACCGGTTCCGGCTCGGCCCCCAGCGCCTGGTCGAGGCGCTGCACCAGAGCCCGGCCGAAGCGGCGCGCCAGCGCGGCGCGGGGTGTGCCCGAAAGCTCGCCGACGTGGCGCAGCCCGAGGCGCGACAGCGCGGTGGCGGTGTCGGCATCAATGCGCAGGGCCGAGACTGGCAGAGGGGCCAGCACCGAATGCGTCTTGCCCGGGGGGGCGATGCGGTTCGGGCGGTCTTGGTTCTGGTCCGGCCTCGGCGCCGGGCCGCCGCGTTCCCAGTTGCGCCGCTTCACGGCGCGGGCGCGGGTGGCATAGGCTTCCTGGTCGATGGCGTCGCCGCTGCGGGTCAGCGGCGCGGGCTGGCCGGCAAAGCGCGCCAGCGCCCAGGCCGCGCCCACCGTGTCGGCGATGCCGCATTGCACTGTGAGACCGAGATCGGTGCAATCCTGTTCGATCTGCTCCAGCAGCGGCACCTCGCCGCCGAAGAGGTGCGCGCAACCGGTGAGGTCGATGACCAGTGCGGCGGGGGGTTCCTCTGCCACCCAGGGGCTGAACCTGCCGGCCCAGCGGCGCAGCGCGGCAAGGAACTGTGCCTCGGCCAGCGGGTTGGCCAGCCGGGTGAGAAGCCCCGGGCACATGGCCTGCGCGTCGCGCAGGGGCTGGCCGGGGCTGAGCCCCTCGGCCTCTGCCGCACGCGACAGCGAGGCCAGCACCTGCATGTTGTTTTGGTCCCTCACCACGGCGAAGGGCGCGTCGAGATAGCCGCCGCCCTGCCGCAGGAGGCGCTCGGCGGCGAGGCGCGGAAACCAGACAGAGAGGATACGGCGCTTGGGCATGCTGATGGCAAATGTTCGTGATTTGTTTCCAATCTAGGGCGAGTCGGGGGACGAGTCGAGTCGGGCACAGACCGGTGCCGGAATGTGCGCTTCCGGGCGCTCTTGTTCAGCAGGACGAGAGGTGACGCAAAACTCTGACGTGCCGGGTCTTGATATGGGGCCTGCCAGTGTCGCCGGTGTTCATCCGCAGTAGATGCGTTCGACCAGCCCTTCCCTGTCGAGCTGAAAGTTGATCCGGTCGGGCAGGAATTCCAGCGTCACGAATTGCCCGTGTTCAATGATCCGCACCGGGGGCGGCAGGTCCAGCGCCTCGATGGCTTCGCGGGGCTGGCCGATGAGGTCCTGGTGCAGAAAGGCGCCGCAGGTATCCGGGATTTCAGGCGGTTGCGACACATCGGTGCCATTGGCCAAGGCAGCGCTGGCGAGCAGCAGCCCGGCGGCGGTGGAAATCCATAGTTTCATCTCTGGTCCTCCTGTTTGTCCACGCTGCCTGCCTGCAGGCCCTGCCGCACGCATTTTCGGCAGAACCGAACCAGACTGAGCCCCGTCGGGCAATGACCGGTATCGGCCGACACAAGCAAAGCGCCGTCTGGGTCGCCAGAAAATAGCGCGTTTCACAGTCATTTCCGTCATAGCATTTCTTGCAAATGCCGGGCCATTCGCTCAGGTTCGGTCAAGACCATATTATCACGGAGAGATGTCATGAAAACCCGCGCCGCAGTTGCAACCGCCGCCGGCAAGCCGCTTGAGATCATGGAGGTGAACCTCGACGGCCCGCGCGCAGGCGAGGTTCTGGTCGAGATCAAGGCCACCGGTATCTGCCACACCGACGAGTTCACCCTTTCGGGGGCCGACCCCGAGGGGCTGTTCCCGGCGATCCTGGGGCATGAGGGTGCGGGCGTGGTGCTGGAGGTGGGTCCCGGCGTCGCCAGCCTGAAGCCGGGCGACCATGTCATTCCGCTCTATACCCCGGAATGCCGTGAGTGCGAGTATTGCCTGAACCCCAAGACCAATCTGTGCCAGTCGATCCGCTCGACCCAGGGCCAGGGACTGATGCCCGACGGGACCTCGCGGTTTTCCACGCTCGATGGCGACCCGATCCTGCATTACATGGGCTGTTCGACCTTCTCGAACCACACGGTTCTGCCCGAGATCGCGCTGGCGAAGGTCCGGCCCGACGCGCCGTTCGACAAGATCTGTTATATCGGCTGTGGTGTCACCACCGGCATCGGAGCGGTGATGAACACCGCCAAGGTAGAGATCGGCAGCCGCGCCATCGTCTTTGGTCTGGGCGGTATAGGGTTGAACGTGGTGCAGGGGCTGCGGCTGGCGGGCGCCGACCAGATCGTCGGTGTCGACCTGAACAACGACAAGGCCGCGATGGCGACGAAATTCGGCATGACCGATTTCGTTAACCCCGGCGATGTGGATGGCGATCTTGTCGGTCATCTGGTCGAACTGACCGGAGGCGGCGGCGACTACACCTTTGATGCCACCGGAAATGTCGGCGTGATGCGCACGGCGCTTGAATCGGCCCACAAGGGCTGGGGCGAGAGCGTGATAATAGGCGTGGCGCCTGCGGGGGCGGAAATATCCACGCGGCCCTTCCAACTGGTCACCGGCCGGGTCTGGCGCGGCACTGCATTCGGCGGCGCGCGGGGGCGGACGGATGTGCCCAGGATCGTCGACTGGTACATGGAGGGCAAGATCGAGATCGACCCGATGATCACCCACACGCTTGCGCTGGAAGACATCAACAAGGGTTTTGACCTGATGCATGCGGGCGAATCGATCCGCTCTGTCGTGGTGTACTGATGGAGCCGGAAGGCCTGGGCACCATACTCGGCGCGGTGATCGGAGCGCTGGCCGAGTTGTCCGAACCGTTGCCCAAATCGGTTGAGGTCAACCAGAACGCCCCGGCCGAGCACCGCCCGCTTCGTTTCGCGATGCCTGACCGGATCCTTGACATTCACCCGGGCGAACTGCGCGAGATCGCACGCAGTGAGCCCGTGCCGGGGTATCCGGCGTTGACGCTTTCCTTCACACCCGGAATGACCGATTGGTTTGCCGAGACGACGCGGGCCAATGTAGATGCCCCGATGACCATGTCGATCTGCGGTGACGAGGTTTCGGCGCCGGTCATCCGAGAGCCGATCCTGGGCGGGGAACTGATGATCGCCGGCCCCTTCGATAGGGCCGAACTGGACGCCATGATGCTGGTGATCGCGGGCCATGTCGATTGCGACGGAACAAGGATGTTCGAGACAGCACCCGCCGGTACGAATTCACGGACGGGCGGGCGCCAGGGCGGATAGGGGGGCCGCCACGGCCCTGCGCAGACACCAAGGAGATACCATGGCCGAACGTAATCGCGCCTTGTATGCGGTACTGATCGACGCCGACAACATCCCTGCCAAACACGCCGAGGCGATCCTGAGAGAGATCACCTCTTTCGGCGAACCGGCGCTCAGGCGGGTCTATGGCGACTGGTCCAGCGAGCAGCTGGCGAACTGGGCCCGCGAGGTGCGGGTGCACGGGCTGGTGGCGCATCAGGAGACCGCCAATACCAAGGGCAAGAACGCCAGCGATATCGGGCTGGTGATCGACGCGATGGATATCCTGCACACCGGGCGCTTCGACGGGTTCGTGCTGGTGTCGTCCGACAGCGACTTCACCGCATTGGCCAACCGGATCCGCGAACAGGGTCTGGACGTCATCGGCATCGGCGAGGCCAAGGCGCCCGAGAGCCTGCGCAATGTCTGTAACCGGTTCATATTGATCGAAAATATCGTGGATGAGCCCGAACCCGCCCGCGGCAAGGCAGACAAGTCTGGCGGCAAGCGGTCTCCGAATGACGCCATCCCGCTGATCCTGAAAGCCATGGACCGGATAGCGCAGGACGACGACTGGTACGCGCTGGGGCTGCTGGGCCAGCATATCGTCGCCGAGCATCCGGACTTCGACTGCCGCACCTATGGCAAGCGCAAGCTGAGCGATCTGGTCATGGCGCTTAGCCGGTTCGAAACCCGCAAGACGGGCAATCAACTGCTGGTGCGGCGGGTGGACTGAGGCGGGGTTACCGAGGCGTGAACCCGGCGGGCGGCGGGCCCGGACCGCAGGCACGCCGAATCGGGGGTTAACGCCTGCAGGGCAAGGCTAACCGGCTGTCGGACTTCCGTATGACTTGCGTATGACTTCCGTCGGACCCCTGTGGCGCAAATCCCATGGTTAACAGAGCGCACGGGTGACAGGCCACGATGGTGGCGTTCAAGGTAGATCAATGTATCTGGGAACCAATACTCAGGGAACATTCGCTCCGCAGTGCTCTTCATAATCGCGAGGTCACTCCTTAGAAACAGGATGAAGTCGGCTTGCATAACCTGAATTAGTCTCGATGTGATCTGACACCGCCCCCTTCCCAGCAAGCTGGAATGCCCCCAGAAACATCTTCACTCTGACAAGAGCCGCACTCTCGCTACTCAAACGCATCTCGAAATCACCGACAAAAGCCATCGAGATAGTCCAGGATCACCGCGAAAAGGCCGTCTCATTCATCGCAAACGAAACCAAAATCAAACTTCTCTGAATCGCCCTGGTGCCCGATGACGTGGTGTAATTTGCTCTCCGGCTGGGTGTTGAGCCGGTTTACAGGGCGGCGATTTCGGCCGAGTCTCAGCCGGGTACGCTTTGACAAGGAATGCGTCCAAGTGCGGCAGGGCCATCGCAAAGTAATGCAGCTTGCATTCAACGCCGCCGATCACACCAAGAGACTCGCCACAATCCACCTGGACATGGCCCGGCGCATGCGACAGCGGCACAAACACCTCTCGGGTCCGGCGATTCTTCTCCCGCACATAATCCGTGGCAATGGTGATCCCGCCGCCGTGAGGCCGTGTTCATCCCGCAGGCGCTCATGGATACGCTTGGCCGTGTGACGCTGCTTCTTGATCCGGCTTATATCGTCCGAGTGGATCTGGTCGATGATTGCGACGACGGATCAAGCTTGGGGCGAACTGGCCGCCCTTCACTCCGGTAACCCGGCGGAACCGAATGCTTCAGGATCTTCGCAACGGTCTTGCGATCTATCCCAAAAAGACGCGCCGCCGCGCTATTACTCATCCCATCGACATGGCACGCTCGCCGCACCCGGCCAAAAAGCTCCACTGAATACATCTCCCCACCCTCAGCTCGTTCGCCTCAGTTGTCAGACTGCGGAATTCTGCTCTGCGACGGTCAGATCATCCAACCGATTCAGTGGCCAGTTTGTCTCCGGGATTCAGATGGCGGAATACCGCTCTTGGCGCATTTCGAGAGTTGTTCGCTTCCGCGAAACCTACGTTTGGTGCAATCCGAACAGGGAGTGGTTGGCGGCGATGTTTTACGTATTCACAGGTATCGACTGCCGACCCTCAGTTTTCAAAAAACCCCGAACTTCTTCAATTGATGGGTTCCGAGACACGCAACCAAGAGGTCCGAAAAATCCTCGTGTCGTGAAGTGGGCAATGGCAGTGCCGCAACTGGGAGAGGGGAACGGGTTCCGGGATGTTGTCTGACGAGGGGCAGGATAACCCGCCCCTCGCAGTACTCCGTCGCTCGTCGAACCATCAGCGATTCAGGAACTCCATTTCGTATTTGTCTTCGACATCTGGCGCCGGATGGTCCTCGTGCAGCGCGTGGACCATGCCGTAAACCATGCAAAGCAGGATCACCGCGATCGGAAGGCCGGCAACGATTGATGCGGTCTGCAAGGCGCTCAGCCCTCCTGCCAGCATCAGAACGCCCGCCACGACCCCCGCGGTCAGGCCCCAGAAGATCCGGAACTTGACCGGCGGATGCTCATCGCCCATCGACAGCATGGTGCACATCACCAGCGTGCCGGAGTCGGACGAAGTGACGAACCAAGAGATCAGCAGAACCGTGACCAGAACCGTGATCGGATAGACCAGCCAGCTGTACCCAAAGCCGGCTATCGTGGCAAAGACACCCGATGCATAGTCATTGTTGGTTGCATCGATGACGCCCGCGTCGTTGAACAAATCGACACCAGCGGCGGCGCCGCCAAAGACGCCCATCCACAGCATCACTACCGAGGTCGGGATCAACAATACGAAGTAGCAGAACTGACGAATTGTACGACCTTTCGAGACGCGGGCAATGAACAGTCCGACAAACGGGCACCATGCGATCCACCACCCCCAATAGAAGATGGTCCACCAGCTTTGCCATTGGTTCTCTGGCTCTCCGTTGATCCAGAAGCCCATTGGAATGACGTTCCAGATGTAGTCGCCAAAGCCCGAGATGGTGACCCCAAGCAGGAAGGCGGTCGGTCCCAGAATGATGAACAATATCAGCAAACCGACACTGGCCATCACATTCGCTTCCGAGAGGATACGAACCCCTTTGCCGACACCGGACGCGGCCGAGGCCGTGCCCAGGCAGGTAATGATGGCAACCAGGATAAGCTGATTGGTCTGGGTGTTGGCCATCCAGCCCAGGTTTTCCAGACCGGCGGCGATCGGTGTCACGCCAAGGCCCAGCGACGTGGCGAGACCAAAGATCGTGCCGAACACACCGATTAGGTCGACCAGATGCCCCCATGGGCCATATATGCGCTCTTTTAGGATTGGATAGAGCGCGGTCCGCAGGGTCAGTGGCAAATCATAGCGATAGGAAAAATAGGCCAGACAAAGACCGACCAGCACATATAGACCCCAACCATGCAAACCCCAGTGGAAGATAGTGACCGTTACCGAGTTCACCACCGCGTCCACGCCACCGGCTTCGATTCCCAGTTGCTCCTGAAACGGGTTGCCCTGAATGTGGTACATCGGTTCGGCAACGCCCCAGTAGATCAGGCCAGAGCCCAGACCCGCCGAGAAAAGCATGCAGACCCATGAAAAGGTCGAGAAATCGGGCTCGTCATCTGGCTTGCCGAGCTTGACGTCGCCGAACCGGCTGACCATCAGCCAGAAGACGAAGAACAGTGCCACATTGACAACGATCACATAAAACCAGTCAAGCGAACTGATGATGAAGTTCTTGCCGGACGCGAACACCTCCGCCGAGGCTTCGACATCGCTGATTGTGTACCCCACAAACCCGATGATCATGACCATCGACAGAATTCCCATCAGGGGGTTCATGCCTTTAAACAGGCCGGATGATGCGACCAGGTTCTCTGGCTTGATTGACGTATTTTCACTCATTTTTTTGCTCCGTGTTTCTGTCTCTTGCCATCACCGGGTTGTACCGGCCGCACCCTGACGGACTGACGTCTGGATCCAGTCCTGGAAGGCTTCTTCCAGACGGGCGTGATTGGCCGCCCACCATTTGGCGTCAGACAGAATGTGGGCTTTGTTTTCATAGGCCGGGCCATTGGGAACCTGCGCCAGGATCTCTTCCGACAACAAAGCCAGTGACGAATTCCGCGCCGGGCCGTTGGGCAGGAGCTTCACCATGTTCGCCAACGAGTCAGAGCTGCTTGCAAAGCTGATGAAATCCATCGCTGCTTGCTTGTAGCGGCTGCCTTTCGGGATGCCGAACAAATCAAGCTCGATCACCCGGCCATCCATGTTTACGGTAAACGACGCACCCTCTTCCTTGGAGGCGGTCAGCCCAGTAGTGGCCCAGATCGAAGACATAGCAACCTCGCCGGCATTGAGCATACGAACCGGCTGACGTCCGGTATCCCAGATCTGCAAACCGGCCTTGATCGCTTCCATCTTTTTCAGAGCACGCGCAACGCCATCTTCGGTTTCCAGCATCGGGTAGATCTCTTCCCGCGGTACGCCGTCGGCCATTAGCGCCCATTCCATGATCACTGTCGGATCGTTGCGAATGGCCCGACGACCCGGGAACTTGCCGGTGTCAAAAAAGTCGGCGATGGTCGCCGGCGGGCTATCCGCGAACTTGTTGTTGTAGGCGAACGCGGTACCCCAGACGATCACTCCGACACCGCAATCGTTTAGCGCGCCTTCTACGAAATCCTCGCTTGCGGGCGTGCCGTCGTCGCCATCAGGTAAACTGATATCGGACAGGTTTTCCAAAAGACCCTCTTCACAGGCACGAAGCGAATCCGCCTGTGTCAGGTCCACCACGTCCCACACGACGTTGGCCGACTCCACCTGATCCCGAATTTCGCCGATGCCGCCGTTGTAGTGCTCGACATTGATCCGAACCCCATGCATCTCTTCATAGGGGCGGACAAAACCCAGCATTTGGCTGCGCATGTATGGGCCGGTCCAGGATGTGAAGGTGATTTCCGGCTTTGGCGCGGCTTCGGAAACCGCCGCCTCCTGAGCCCACGCAATGCCGGACGGTATGATCAGGCAAAGGGCCGCAAACATGGCTTGAAAGCGCGCCCCATAATAATCTCGGAAGTGATTCATCAAAGTCCCCCTGATTGCAGGTTTTTTACAGTATCTTGGCCGTCAGATAGCCAGACGTGCGAATCGCAAGGCGCGATTGAAGCACTGTCCGGTATCCCCCCGATCATCATTTGCATGCCTCGAAGATTGCAAGAAAATACGACCACAACACCGCTAAACGTGACCAATCCCGTCGATTTAGGACTGGAAGATCGATGAAATATGGGCCCTCGCAAGGCAGCGCGAGGCATCGGCCCTGCGCCGTTGCCTGGTCGACGTCGACGCCGGAGCTGCTCCGGTCACCACATCGGCGACACCCGCCCGGGCGAGTTGGGCCGAAGAGGATCACCCGCCACAAACTTGCCCCCAAGGCAGACTGCGGAAGTATCCAAGCGGCAGATCCCCGCTGGAAACTGGAAAAACTCGGTCACACACACGCGTCCGCTCTGACGTGAGCCCAACGCCTATCCGAGCCTATCATGCGGCGACGTCGGAGGCGTGGATGGACGGACATGTTCACGCCTTTGCCTTCTTTGGCGTGGTACCGCTCTTTGTGGTCCACGACAACGACGATAGCTGTCTGGTTGCCAAGTTTGAGGCGGATGGGCGGCGTCGGCGTACCCAGATGTTCACAGAGATGCTGTCGCACTACCTGTTTGATGATCGCTATGGCCGCCCAGGAAAGGGCAACGACGAGGTCGGGTCTGAGCCATCTACGTCGGCGGTCGAACGGCTATCACTGGGTGTTTTCAAGCCAACACGCTGTTCTACACGAAGCCCAACTCAGCCGGGCAGCCTAGGTGGTGCGCGACATCAGGGGCGCGCATCGCCCAAAGATCTGGCTCTCGGACGGCTACTCCGCACAGCAGAAGCACCGGCAGCAGCATCAAACTTGCCTGGCGAACCTGGCCAGACGCAAACAGCCCGGGAAAGGCGGAGCTCCGTCCCTCAACATTCCAGTCTGTTTGCACAGAATCTGCTGCAGCGATCCTGCAGCAGTAACATCTTGGCAAACATGGCAGCGCTCACAATCACCAAACGTCGCCGGCGATGTAGAATAGCCTGTTCCGGTTCGGATCGAGGATAATCAAGCCCTCGTTGACGCCATCGTAGGCCAGCGTGGCGCCTGGCCGAGTGAGGGCATCGTGCAGAAACGCGCCGATTTCACTTCGATCAAAGCAGGGCCCAGCTAGAGCGCCCGCAGCGAGCGCCTGCTTGCCAAAGAAGCCCGCACCAGAAAGGAGCATAGCATCCGTCAAATCAGCTGGGGTCATTCCATCGATCCGAATTGCGGCTACGCCCTGGTTTCGCAGCGCAGTCTTGGCTTGATCGGGATGGTCTTGCACGGAAAGGTTTGACCGGGGCCGATCGACGATGACGTGGATCATTGCCCCTGTGCAACGCATACGTGAGCTGAAATAGACGGTGTCTCCAAGAAAGAACCACTGGTTGAGCCGAGACCGGAGTTCCAATTCATTGTCACGCTCGCAGGCTGCCAACAGTAATACCGCCAGAGCGGCAAGAGCACCGTGCGAGCGAAGCCGCCGGACAAATGTTGCCCGAGCACCGGTACCGTGATGGCATCTACGGCGGGTGCAGTGGTTGGAACTCGGCGGGGAGACCGCGAATTGTCCTGAAGGAATGGCCATAGTGTTTCACAGGGTTACAAGAAGACGTTATGTTTTACCGCCACCTCGCCTAAGATCACCTTAATACGGTCGCTAGACCGCGCAACCGCGGCGAACGGCCCAAGGACCAAGCCGCTGCCGCGGCAATGGCACCCGCACCTCCAAGGCGCGGGTTCTGCGGCTTATGCGCGAGAACGGGCTCTGTGCGAAGCCATGCCAGGGGCCAACTCATGGTCCCCGCGCCCACGACGGGACCATCATTCCCGATAGCATCGACGAGATGTGGGGC
>JAAELR010000127.1 GCA_024226455.1 Paracoccaceae bacterium | reverse complement strand
GGTGATCGCCGGGACCTGCGAGGTCGGCTCTGTGGTGGTGAGTGCGGCGATACATATCGAGGACAGGGCCGGGAACGAGAGTTAGCGGGTGAGCAGAACATGAGCAATTTGGTGGCGGAGAAGCAGGCGTTCGGGCGCGGCAAGAAAGGCGGCATGGGCAAGGGTGGCGGCGGGTCCAGAACACCGCGCGAGGCGCCTGATAATCTGCTCAATGACAGCACGCTTTACGCAATCCATGTGGTTTCCGAGGGCGAGATCGGCGGCTGGGCCGATGTCGCCAACCCCGGCAAGTGCATCTTTTTCGATGGCACGCCACTGCAGAATGACGATCTGAGCTTCAACTTCGAGGATGTGAGCTATTGGCTGAGGACCGGCACGCCGGATCAGGATCCGGTGCCGGGCTTTTCTGCCATCGAGGCGGAAACCACCCTTGGCCTCAAGGTCGAACAGGCGCTGCCCGTCACCCGGCAGATCACTGACGCCGATGTTGACGCGGTGCGGGTCAAGGTCGGGGTCAACGCCCTGTCGCACCTGGACGCTGACACTGGCGATGTGAATGAGACGCGGGTTGAGTACCGGATCGAAATGCAGGTCGGGGCCGGCAGCTTCACGAGCGTCGTCAGCTCTGCGTTCGACGGCAAGACCACGTCGGGCTATCAGCGGGCGCATCGCATCGAGCTGCCTGACATGCGGCCCATCAACTTGCGGGTTGTGCGCGTCACGGCCGACAGCGAACAAAGCGCGCTGCAAAACGACATCTACTATGTCTCCGTCACGGAAATCATCGACGCGAAGCTGAGATACAGCGACACCGCCTATGTCGCCCTGGCGCTGCCGGCTTCGGTGTTCGGCGGCTCACTGCCAACGGTGACCTTCAGGCTCAGGGGAATGCTGTGCTGGGTCCCGTCCAACTACGACCCCAGCACCAGGGCCTATGACGAGGGCACGATGTGGGACGGGACCTTTGTGCAGGCCTTCACCGACAACCCGGCATTCTTCGGCTACACGGTCTATGTCGAGGACCGCTGGGGGCTCGGGGATCGCATCCCGCCGGCCCTGGTGGACAAGTGGTCTGTGTATCAGATCGGCAAATACTGTGACGGCCTGGTCGATGACGGGCTCGGCGGCACGGAACCGCGCATGACCATCAACGGGGTCATCAATGCGCGCCAGGCGGCTTTCGAGGTTGTGACGCGCATCAGCTCTGTCTGGCGGGGCGCCACCTTCTGGGGTGCCGGCGCCGTGGTGCCGGTTCAGGACGCGCCGGTCGATGCAACCAGGCTGGTGGCCAACGCCAATGTCAAAGGCGGCCGGTTCAGATATTCCAGCACCGGGCTCGATGCGCGCAAAACGGTTGCCATCGCTGCCTATCGCCACACCGATGATCACTACAAGATCAAGGCCGGGGCGATCTTTGAGCACCAGGCCGGTGTGCGGCGGTTCGGCTATCGCGACATCGATATGCAGCTGCCGTTCTGCGCCTCGCGCGGTGAGGCGTTGCGCACCGTGCGCTGGCATATCGACACGGCTATGACCGCGACGCAAACCGTGAGCTATGAGGCCGGGTTTGACCATGCGCGCATTCGGCCCTTCGATGTGGTCAAGATCGCCGACAAGCACAAGGTTTTCACCAGGACCATGGGGCGGCTCGCGGTGGTTCTTGTGAACCGGCTGGGGGTGACGCTCGACGCGGCGGTCGAGCTGGTGGACGGCGAGAGCTACACGGTGCTGCTGACGGATGATCTCGGTGAGATTGTCGAGGCGATCGTGACCACGCCGGCAACCGGCTCGACGCTGACCCTGGACTTCGCGAGCGCCATCCCGGCCAATATCAACCCTGGCGCCGTGTTCGCGCTGAACGCCACGGGCGTTGCCCCGCGCGAATTCCGGGTTCTGAGCAATGAGCCCAAGGGCCATCTCTTTGCCATCACGGCGCTTGAGCATGATGCGGGCAAATACGCCCGCGTTGAGGATGACCTGCAGGCAGAAAACACAGAGCCATTCATTGCGCCGTCGCGCGGTGCGCCGCTGGCGCCGGCGTCGTGCGATGTCGCCGTGTTTCTCAAGCCTGACCCCGGGTCCACATCCAAGCTGCGGCTTTTGGCGTCATGGCCCGGTCATCCGGATGCGCGGGTTGTCGAGCACCGGGCTCAGGTCAAAGAGCCCGGCAAGCCCTGGCGCTGGGTGGGCGGGTCGCATGAGGCCAGCCTTGAAATTGCCCCGGAGCGCGAGGTTGCGGGGCTCTACGAGGTTCGGCTGTTCGCGGTCACCATGGATGGCAAATTGAGTGGCAGCTATGCCAGCGGGTCTGTCACCCATACCGCCGCCGACTTTCCCAGACCCATCCCGCCCGTGCCCTGGACCGCCGAAGCTGGCCACGACATGATTACCCTGGTGGGCACCACGCATCCCGCCAGCGATATCAGGGCGCACCGGATCTATGGTGCGACAGCCACCGACCCAACGCTTGTGCCGCTTGATGAGATCGATGGCACGGTGTACCCGCGCCGCCCGCCGGCCGGGGATCCGTACACGCGCTACAAGGTCACGGCGATCAGCTATGCCGAGCGCGAGAGCGACCCGGATGGCTCGCCATTTATCGCCGCCGTTCCCTCCGGTGTGCCGCTGGCCGACCTGAACCAGGACATTGTCGATGCGATTGATGACGCAGCACAGAGCGCTGAGGCGGACAAACAGGCAGCTGAGCAAGCCGCATCGGATGCCCAGGCGGCGCATGGCCTGGCAGAGACGGCGCGGGTCGCGAGCCAGGCGGCGCGCGATGCCGGCCAGACGGCCCAGGGTCTGGCCGAGACGGCGCGGGACGCGGCGGCGGCCTCAGAGAGCGCGTCCGCCGGCAGTGCGAGCGCTGCGGCCGGATCGGCCACAACTGCAGCCACAGAGGCCAGCGATGCCGTTGCCAGTGCGACGGCAGCGGCTGCAGATAGTGTGGCTGCGGAGACGGCCAGGAGCGGTGCGGTTGCGGCAGAAAATGCGGCTGCTGCATCCTCAACCAGCGCGGCGGGGTCTGCCGCGTCGGCAACCTCCAGCGCCACACTGAGCGCAGAGATTGCAGACCAGGCATCCGGCGTGCTGTCCAGCCAATTCCTGGAGGTTCAG
>JAAELR010000126.1 GCA_024226455.1 Paracoccaceae bacterium | reverse complement strand
CCATCCAAGGATGGTTTCAAGGGCGCCTGGATGAAAGCTCGCGCCGCCGCGCTGGAGGGCGCCGGCATGAACCCGGTTTTCCGTTAGGCACCCGCCCAGCACAAACGGGGGGCGCCCAACTTGTCCGACACGGACGCCACCACCGAACCCGCCAAGGGGCTAGAGAAAGAGCCAGCGTCACAAGCGCAATTGCGTACGCTGGCCGGTCCCCTGGCGGTGCTTCCCTATGTCAGCGCGATATTGTCGCTGATGTTGTCGATCTATGTCCTGTTCGGATTGGGGGCGTCGTTCGGCTTTACATTCCTGACCAGCCAATATCTCTATACTCTGGTCGCGCTCCTGATGCCCGTGGTGTTCCTTTTGTGGCCGGTCGCCAAATGGGCGCCCCGCGATCGCCTGCCCTGGTACGATATTGCGTTGGCTATCATCGCCTTCGCGGTCGCTTCGTATTGCGTCGTCCACGGCACCGAAATCGTCGACGACGGCTGGGAATACGACGCCCCTGACTCGGCCTTCTATGTCGCCTTGGTGTTCTGGGCAATCGTGCTCGAGGGCGCGCGCCGGGCCGGCGGCTGGCCGATCTTCTGCATCGTATTGGTGATCTCGTTCTACCCGATCTACGCCGAGTACGTACCCGGCCCGATCGACGTCAAGGCGACCAGCCTCAAGGACACGGCAAGCTTCCACGCGTTCAGCGAGGAGAGCATCCTCGGCATCCCGATGCGCGCCTTCGCCAACCTGGTGATTGGTTTTTTGCTGTTCGGTGTCGCCTTGCAATACAGCGGCGGCGGCCGGTTCTTCGTTAACCTGGCGTTCGCGCTGTTGGGTCATGTGCGCGGCGGGCCGGCCAAAGTAGCGATCTTCGCCTCGGGTCTGATGGGCTCGATGAGCGGCTCGGTGATCTCCAACGTCGTCACCACCGGGGTTATGTCAATCCCGGCGATGCGCCGGGTCGGTTTTTCGCCCGCCTATGCCGGCGGGGTCGAGACCTGCGCCTCGACCGGCGGCGTTCTGATGCCGCCGATCATGGGCGCCACCGCCTTCATCATGGCGACATTCCTGCGGGTGCCCTACATCGACATCGCGATCGCGGCGGCGGTGCCCTCGGCGCTCTATTTCCTCGGTCTGTTCATCCAGATCGACGCCTACTCGGCGCGTTTCGGACTGAAAGGCCTGCCCCGTATCGAACTGCCCAGCCTGCGCCAAACCCTCAAGGAGGGCTGGTACTTCATCGTCGTCTTTGTGTTGTTGATCTGGATGCTGGTGGTCTTGAAGCGCGAGCAGATCGCGCCCTATTACGCGACCGCGTTGCTGATCTTTATCAACCAGGTCTTTCCCCACAACCGGTGGGGCTGGGCCGAGCTCAAGGGCTTCATCTTTGGCACCGGCCGCCTGTTTGCCGAGCTGGTTGGCATTCTCGCCGGCATCGGCTTGATCGTTGGCGCGCTCGCGCGCACCGGCATGACCGGCACCATCGCCAACGATCTGATTCACCTGGCCGGCGGCGACCCGTTGATCCTGCTGGCCATGGGCGCGCTGACCAGCTTCATCCTGGGCGTCGGCATGACTGTCACCGCCGCCTACATCTTCTTGGCGATCTCGCTCGCGCCGGCGTTGATCAAGGGCGGGCTCGACCCGATGGCGGTGCACCTGTTCATCCTCTATTGGGGCATGCTCAGCTACATCACGCCACCGGTCGCGCTCGGCGCTTTCGCCGCCGCGACCATCGCCAAGGCGCGGCCGATGTTGACCGGGCTGCATGCCATGCGCCTGGGATCGATCATTTATTTCATTCCGTTCTTCTTCGT
>JAAELR010000125.1 GCA_024226455.1 Paracoccaceae bacterium | reverse complement strand
GATATAAACCGCCTGCCACTCCGCTTTTTCTAATACGACATCGCAAGGCATCTCGGGGCATTCGCGCCCGAGCATCGTGAGGAACAACACTCGCCAGGCGATGATCATGTAAAAAGTGAGTGCCGGTTCCAGGCGTTCAAGCTTCTCCAAGTGCAGCTTTTCGATGCGGCAGCCGCTTTTCAGGATTCGGAAAAATACCTCTATTTGCCACCTGCAAAGGTACCATTGAAGCTTCTCCATTGCCTGCGCGGGCGTGTCCACGGGCAGGTTGGTCAGCAGCAGCCACTCGACGGGCTCTTCCCCGGCCGGAGGATGGGGCTCGGTAGCGAGAATCGCCGTCACCTCGACGTCTGGGAGCGTGCGGTCGGGGCGGCTGGGGGCCGGGAGTGTGACACGTATCGCCTTGATCTGCTGCTGGACCACGCGGGCCTTGACGCCATGGGAGGCGGGTCGCTCGAAGGTGGTCTCGGTCAGTACCGGTGCCGCGGCCAAGTGTTGGCGTAAGGTTCTGCCGTCGCTCAGCACCCGGTCGTGTTGGCCGCGCTACCGGCCAATCAGCGGCCGATTCGGGGCACGGGGCCTCGACGAACAGGTCGTAGATATCGCCCTCGCGGTCGGCCACATAGGTCAGACGGGTCCCGGGCAGTTGTTCGGCCAGTTCATCGACCCTCTGGTAGCCATCCACCCAGCGTACGCTCTCCTTCTCTTCCAGGGGGCGGTTGGGGTCCTTCGGTTGTCCCAGGCTGCCGGGCTCGCGTGTCCAGGTGTGCCCATGGAGCAGCCCCAGGCACAGCCGCTCGGGAGTCAGCGCGAGCGTCGGGTGCAGGTACAGCCCCTGGCGGATCTCCAGGTTGAGCGGCCCCAGGCCCTGCATGGAGGGTTTGCCGGTGTAGTCGATCTCGGAGGTGTCCTGAATGCACAGCACGCGCGGGTGCTCGCCCATCCGCTCGATGGTACGCTCAATGTGCGGGGCGAGTACCGCCTTGGCGGTGACCGCCTTATGGTCGAACAGCCGATAGGCCGCACGCGTCTCGCTCCAACCGTTGCAGGCGGCGGGAATGCTCACCGTGGGTTTGTCCCCCAGTCGCCCCAACAGGCTTTGGGCGCGCCGGTTCAGGCGCCGATCGCCCAGTTCGATACCGTAAAACTCCTCACTCAGCGCGCTCATACCGCCACCCCCAGCGCCCG
>JAAELR010000124.1 GCA_024226455.1 Paracoccaceae bacterium | reverse complement strand
TCTCGCGCCGGCACCTTCGTCCGGGAAATACCCGGCTGGAGTTTGACCATGAGAATGTGGCGGGAGGAGAAACAATTCATGGCATTCCCGTGACCTCATCCCGACGGGCAACGCCCACCGGGCAGACCCGGCCAGGCATGGATCTCCCTCCCCTGGATCGTCAGCCTTACGCTTGTTTCCCGGCTGCAGGACCGCCGTTAGACAGCATGGGCTTGTTGTCCTTCCCAGGTATTCCGCCTTGCTCGACGCGGAACTGTGGAACGATGTATTCGCGGGCGTTCCCGGTGTTTTCTGAGTGCGAAGAAAGTCCGGAGACCGCCCGCCGGACCTGCGGTCTGGCCAGGACGATTGGAAATCGTGCAACAAGGGCGAAGTCCGGTTCGACGGGCCGCATCGCAGCAGGGGTAGGTGGTGACCAACGGCAAGAGCGGGCCGTCCACATCGCCGACACGAGGGGCGTATTTTGTTGAAAGACTCGTGCTTGTTCCGAGGCTTGATCGCTGATTCTATCTCTGCACTGATGCGGGAGATTGGTTGCGATGTTGGGTGCCCACATCTCAACTCAGCCTCTCAGCGAATGCATGCATTCGCCTGCTGGCCAGCGATCGAGCGGCTTTGGGCGGCCCTGCATGAACACGTCACTCACGACCATTTCGACCCCACGCAAAAGCAATTCGCTGACGCCATTCTACGCTTCTTGCGAAAAACAATTCCGGAAAAATGGATGGGTTTCCGAAGTAAGGCCACAGACAATTTCCACATCATCTCACATCAGAGTTTTCGGATTTTGCCGTGAGACGGGTATACAAATAAAGGATATCACTCGTCTTCGGGCAATGAAGCAGGGAGCCGTATGGGGATATCTGGCGTGATATACATTCGGAGGGATGTCGGCCAACGGTTGGCACTATTTCCGAGCGCTTCTTGGTCGTACGATAGCCCGGCGCTTGACTTCCCGGTCCATGCGCTGTGTATCGGCGATACGCAAATTCCGCCGATAGGGAACCCTAGAAAATGCACGCCTTCCGCAGCCATACCTGCGCCGATCTTCGCAAGGAAAACGTCGGTCAAACCGTCCGCCTGTCGGGTTGGGTGCACCGTGTCCGCGACTTTGGCGGGGTTGTGTTCATCGACCTGCGCGACCACTACGGCGTGACCCAGGTGCTGTGTGACCCCGACTCGCCCGTTTTCAACGGGGTCGAGAAGGTCAGATCCGAGTGGTGCATCCGCATCGACGGCAACGTCAAGGTGCGCGACGAGAGCCTGGTGAACAGCAAGATACCCACCGGCGAGGTCGAGGTCTTTGTCCGCGATTTGGAAGTTCTGGGTGCCGCCGAAGAGCTGCCTTTGATGGTATTCGGCAATCAGGAATACCCCGAGGAGACGCGTCTGAGATATCGCTTCCTGGACCTGCGCCGCGAGGTGATGCAGCAGAACATGAAACTGCGCAGCGACGTGGTGACCTCTATGCGCAAGCGCATGTGGGATATCGGCTTTCGCGAATACCAGACGCCGATCATCACCGCCTCGTCGCCCGAAGGCGCGCGCGATTTTCTGGTACCCAGCCGCCTGCATCCCGGCAGGTTCTATGCTCTGCCGCAGGCGCCGCAGCAGTTCAAGCAACTGATGATGGTCGCCGGTTTCGACAAGTATTTCCAGATCGCGCCGTGTTTCCGCGACGAAGACCCGCGAGCGGATCGGTCTCCGACCGATTTCTACCAGCTTGACGTGGAAATGTCGTTCGTCACCCAGCAGGACGTGTTCGACACTATCGAGCCGGTGCTGAGGGGCGTGTTCGAAGAGTTCGGCGGCGGCCGCAAGGTCGATGCCGACTGGGTGCAGATCTCTTACGCGGATGCGGCGCAGTGGTATGGCACCGACAAGCCGGACCTGCGCAACCCGATCCGGATGCAGGTGGTGAGCGAGCATTTCCGCGGCTCGGGCTTTGCCATTTTCGCCAGGCTCCTGGAGCAGGAAGGTACCCAGATTCGCGCCATCCCGGCGCCCGGCGGCGGCTCACGCAAGTTCTGCGACCGGATGAACGCATTCGCGCAGAAAGAGGGCCTACCGGGCATGGGCTATATCTTCTGGCGCGACAAGACCGCCGATGCGGTGGCGCAGGAACTGGGCATTCCGGTGAAAGAGGCGGTCGCCAAGCTGAAATCGGGCGAAGTCGAGGGTGGTATGGAAGCCGCCGGGCCGCTGGCCAAGAATATCGGCCCCGAACGGACCGAGGCGATCCGCCAGCAGCTGGGGCTGAGCGTCGGCGACGCCGCGTTTTTCCTGGGCGGCAAGCCGAAGGTGTTCGAGGGCGTCGCGGGCCGTGCCCGGGTCGAGATCGGCAACGAACTGGGGCTGACAGAGCGGGATCGGTTCGCCTTTGCCTGGATCGTCGATTTCCCGATTTTCCAGAAAGACCCCGAAACGGGCGCGGTGGATTTCGACCACAACCCGTTTTCCATGCCCAGGGGCGGCATGGAGGCGCTGCAGAACGATCCGCTAGCCGCTACCGGCTATCAGTACGATCTGGCCTGCAACGGGTATGAGCTGGTTTCGGGCGCGATCAGGAACCACAAGCCCGAGATCATGTTCAAGGCCTTCGAGATTGCGGGATACGGTGAGGATGAGGTGCGCAAGCGCTTTGGCGGCATGGTCAATGCCTTTCAGTACGGCGCGCCGCCGCATGGCGGCTGTGCGGCCGGCATCGACCGGATCGTGATGCTGCTGGCCGATCAGGACAACATCCGCGAAGTGATGCTTTTCCCGATGAACCAGCGCGCCGAAGACCTGATGATGGGCGCGCCTTCCGAGCCGTCGAACGAGCAATTGATGGATCTGGGGCTGCGGGTGCTGCCGCGCGAGGACTGAACGCCGGGGCGGTGGTTAACCGAGCAGCCCGGTCCTTGTGACGACCGTCGCACTAACGGCGACGAACAGCGACGCGGCGCCGAGTGAGAACACCGCCCAGTCCAGAATATCGTGCAGCTTTGCGATCACGTTGTCACGCTCATTTGTGTCGGTCATGCCGGTCTCCTCCTTGGGTTTTTTTCCGCGGAGCGGGATTCGCGCGGTGCATGCAGTCTTGCGCGGCAAATCTGGTGACATTAGGGATGGTTTGGTACGGTTTCTCCGCGGTCGCGGCGGGAATGTGGCGGCAATGCGGAGGTGGTGATGGACGTTGAGGATCTGAGTGACTGGCCGGCACCGCGCTGGCCGGATGCCGAGGCGCTGGAAGGCCGCTACGCAAGGTTGGAACTGCTGGGGACGGGTCATGCCGGGGCGCTTCACGCTGCCAATGCCGAAAGCGACGCGATCTGGGATTACATGCCCTACGGACCGTTTGCCGATGCCGAAAGCTATGCCGGCTGGGTGCGCGGCTGTACCCTGGCGCCGGATCCGCGGTTTCATGCAATCTATGACCGTGAGGCCGGGCAATGGGGCGGGGTGGCCAGTTTCCTGCGCATTACGCCGGGGGTCGGGGTGATCGAGGTCGGCCATATCAATTTCGCCCCGCGCCTGCAGCGAACCCGGGCCGCCACCGAGGCGATGTACCTGATGATGCGCTGGGCCTTTGACGCGGGCTATCGCCGGTACGAGTGGAAATGCGACGCCCGAAATGCTGGGTCGCGCCGGGCGGCAGAACGGTTGGGGCTGAGTTTCGAGGGCGTCTTCCGGCAGGCAGCCATAGTGAAGGGCCGTAACCGCGACACCGCCTGGTTCGCCGCCACCGATAAGGGCTGGCCGGCGCTGCAGGCGGCGTTCGAGACCTGGCTCGACCCGGCGAATTTCGACATTGGCGGGCACCAGCGGCAACGGCTGAGCGATCTGACAGCGCCGATTCTGGTGGCGCGCGACCCGGGTGCCGACGCCTGAGGCCGGTCGGCCGCCGCTGGCCGGTGGTGGGCGCATGCCGCCACATTTCGGCTCAGATCACCTGACGGCCCTCGATCCGGTCCTGCAGCAGCCCCGCGACCCGGGCCAGGTCCGACCGGATCGACCCGCCCGCGATACGCCGTGCGGCGAGTGAGCAGGCAGCCGATTCGAGTGCCTCGTCATGGGCGCTGCGCGCCACGCCGGTCAGGAAATGGGTGACATAGTCGAGCGTACGGGCATCATCCGAAGAGGTCAGAACATCGGCGATATGGGCGAGATCGTCCCGCAGCGCGATCGGATCTGGGTCGACCGTGCCGGCGGGCATCACCCGCAGGCCGCGGGGGCGCTGACCGGGGGGCAGGTTGTCGAGCACGACGGTCTGGAACACGGCAAGGCTTTCGATCGGTTTCGCCAGCACACCGTCGGCACCGGCGGCGACTGCGGGTACGAACAGCCCCTCGTCGCCAGAGGTGGCCAGAATCACCGAGATGCGCGGGCTTGCGGCGGTGAGGTCGGCAATCAGGTCGATGCCAGAGCCGTCGGGCAGACCCAGATCGACGATGACGGCAGTGGGCAGGTAGACCTTGAGATGCCGGCGCGCGGCGCGCAGGCTGTCGGCCCGGCGTATGCGGGCGCCGCTTTTCAGGCACAACAGGCGCACCGCTTCGCTGGCAAGCCGGCTGTCCTCGACAACCAGCACGGTCATTCCGGCCAGCGGGCGCGCGGCGGTGGCGGGGGGGCAAAGCGGCAGAGGGGCAAGCGGCGTGGGCATCGGTCCGTCCTTTGATCGGCGGCGGTGAATGGGCGGTCTTTGTCCGGATTAAGCCCCAGTAATGTGAATCGCCGGTTAATCGGACGCGCTGCGGCTTCGCGACGCTTGCGCAAGACCGGCGGGCGCGACATATCGGGGTCCGAAACCGCGAAAGAAAGCACAGCCCATGATCGGCCGCCTGAACCATGTCGCCATTGCCGTCCCCGACCTAGAGGCCGCCTGTGCGCAGTACCGCGACACCATGGGCGCATCGGTCGGCGCGCCGCAGGACGAGCCCGATCACGGCGTCACGGTGGTGTTCATAGAGCTGCCCAACACCAAGTTAGAGCTGCTCTATCCGCTAGGCGAAAACTCTCCGATCTTGGGCTTTCTTGCCAAGAACCCCTCGGGTGGCATCCACCACATGTGCTATGAGGTCGAGGATATCCTCGACGCCCGCGACGGGCTGAAGGCCAATGGCGCACGGGTGCTGGGCAACGGCGAGCCGAAAATCGGAGCCCATGGCAAACCGGTGCTTTTTTTGCACCCCAAGGACTTCAATGGCTGCCTGATCGAGCTGGAGCAGGTCTGATGGCGATCACCTCTGCGCTCGTGCTGTTCTCGGTGATCTGGTTCATGGTGCTGTTCGTGGTGCTGCCGCTGCGGCTGGAAACCCAGGGCGACCGGGGCGAGGTGACGCCGGGCACCCAGGCGGGCGCGCCGGCAGAGCTGAACCTCGGGCGTAAGTTCAGGATCGTGACGGCGGTGGCTGTGGTGCTGTGGGCGATCATTGCCGGTATCATCGTGTCGGGTGCAATCACGATCTGCGATGTTGACTGGCTCAGCCGCACCGATTGTGCAGCCACCAAGGGGTAGGGCAAACCATGTCGCGCACGCGAAGGGCGGCGTGGAACGAAGTTGGCCCGTAGCCGCGGTTTCAGGCCCGTTCGAGCCGATGGAAGAGATGCGTGAAGGTGGCGGCGCCGAGGATTGGGATCAGCAGGTTGATCAGCGGAAAGCTGAGCGGGATTGCCATCAGCGTGCCGGCAAGCCAGACCCTGGCGGCGTTGCGCTTGAAGGCCTGTTTCGCCGCCTTCCGCCCGATCCGGCGCATGGCGGCGAGTTGGAAATACTCCCGCCCGAGAAGATAGCCGTTGAGGCTGTAGAAAATGAACGGGGCCGCGGGCGGCACGAAGGCATAGATCACCAGTGCCAGCAGATTGGTCGCGATTATCACGCCGAGAAAGTTGAGGCTGTCGATCATCCCCTCGGTAAAGGCGACGCGGCCGATGGACGGCAGGTGCGGATAATGCACGTCCTCGACCGCCTGGGCCACGTCGTCGAGAAACAGCGATGTGAAGGCAGATGCTACGGGCACCATCAAGACTGTGGAAAGGAGGAACATCAGGAAAATCGAGGCCAGAGACAGGAAGTCGTTGACCCAGGTGATCTCTCCGATGATCGGCAGCGTGGCGCTGTCGGGGATCAGCCAGTAGATGGCCCAGGCAAAGACCGCGTAGACGGCGAATAGCAGCACAAGCGTCAGCGTGAGCCCGAGCCACAGGACGCGGCGAAAGCGCCGGTCGCGTAGTTGCGCCAGAGCCTTGAAGAATGCTTCGAGGATCATGTGTCGGTCCAGGTGGTTAGGGCGTCGAGGTCGGGGCGCGGGCGTTCCGGCGGGGCCATGGACCCGGTGCCGATATGGATGAAGCCGGCGACGGTTTCACGGGCGGTCAGCCCGAGCCCCTGCGCCAGGAAATCGCGATCCTGAGCGGCCCAACCGGTCAGCCAGTTGGCGCCCCATCCCGCGGCCAGGGCGGCATTCAGCAGCGCCAGACACACGGCACCCGCGGAAAGGTTCTGTTCGATCGGTGGCACCTTGTCGGATGGCTTCGGGGCAGAGACTACGGCGATGGCCAGATCGGCATCGGCAAATTGCCGGATGCCTTTGGCCGCCTTGTCGGGGTCGAGCCCCAGGGCCGCGGCACGGGTCTCGGCCAGCTTGCCAAGGCGCTGCAGGGCTGCGGCCTGCAGCACGACGAAGCGCCAGGGTTCCAGCTTGCCGTGATCGGGGCTGCGGGCGGCGGCGGTCAGAAGCATGCGTATCTCGCCCCGCCGGGGCACCGGCGCGCTCAGCGTTTTGGCCGGGCGCGAGCGACGGGTCAGCAGAAAGTCGAGGACGGCCTGGTTTTTGGCGGGCATGGGATCTCCGGTCTGTCGGGCGGGACGCTCATCGGGCCCTCACGGGTCCCTCTTCGCTGTTGTTGTACTCCATTTCGGACGGCAGAGCGCGGGCTTCAACCCCCCCGGTCCAATGATTTTTGATCAAGGCGCGGCGGTTCAGTTACCACCTTGCCGTTATTGGAGCCCGGAGGAGGCGGACTCCCGTTGCGCCAGCCAGCGCGTGATCGCAATGATCCGTAAGGCGGCCATGAGGAAAATCAGGATATCGAGCAGGAAGTTCAGGGAGGGCTGCACGACCGGTGCATAGAGCAGCGGTGTGGGGGCCATCACTTCGGAAAGGCCGCTAAAGTCGCTGAACCTGTAGAGAATGCTCTGCGCCAGAAAAAGCAGCGTGATGATCAGACTGTCGCGCTAGGTTGCGAAGAGCAGAACCCATCTTTCCTGATCCGGAGAACAGCCTCGGGTTTCTCGCGCCCGCCCGTAGTAGGTGAAGGCGACCAGTGTGATGCCGACGGCCAGGAAAATGCAGACCAGTGACAGATTGAACATCGCCCTGCGGAATGCCGGTGATGAGAGCAATTCGATAATATCATCCATACAGATCTACTTTCTGGTAAGGAATCGTCAAGATAACCGATGCGGTGCCACTGACCCCACACTACACGACTCCCTGTCGTTTTGGCATGCATGACCATGGTTTGATGGCGGCACTTGGGTTGCTTCGCAGGAGTCTTCTGATTTCGTCGAAGCCGGTCCGGAACCAGGACCTGGCGTAATGACCATGGGTTTTGCGCTTCAGCTTTCCCCTGCCAATAAGCGATGAAGCGGTCTTGTTGGTCCAGGCGACGGCGAGGGCAACGA
>JAAELR010000123.1 GCA_024226455.1 Paracoccaceae bacterium | reverse complement strand
CTCGGCGCCAAAGACCTGCTGGATCATGCCGACCGACTGGGTATAGCGCCAGTACCGTTCCGCCAGCGGGTTGAGCCACAGATGCGAGGCCCACTGGTCGCGGGCGCGCTCCAGCCAGATCTGCCCGGCCTCGGCATTCCAGTGCTCGTTGGCGCCGCCGGGAAAGGCGATCTCGTAGGGGCTCATCGAGGCGTCGCCGACGAAAATGCATTTGTAATCAGTGCCATAGGTGCGCAGCACCTCGTGGGTCGGGGTCTGGGCGTTCCAGCGGCGCTGGTTGTCGCGCCACACACCTTCATAGAGACAGTTGTGAAAGTAGAAGTATTCCAGATGCTTGAACTCTGTACGGGCGGCGGAAAACAGCTCTTCCACCAGCTTGATATGCGGGTCCATGCTGCCGCCCACGTCGAGAAACAGCAGCACCTTGACCGCATTGCGCCGCTCGGGCCGGGTCTTGACGTCCAGGTATCCATGCTCGGCCGTGGCCCTGATGGTGCCGTTCAGGTCAAGTTCCTCATCGGCCCCGTCGCGAGCCCAGGTGCGCAGGCGTTTCAGCGCCACCTTGATGTTGCGGGTGCCGATCTCGACGGTATCGTCGAAATCTCTGAATTCCCTTTTGTCCCAGACCTTTACCGCCCTTTGATGGCGCGATTCCGCTTGCCCGATGCGCACGCCCTCGGGGTTGTAGCCATAGGCGCCGAAAGGCGAGGTTCCGGCGGTACCGATCCATTTCGATCCGCCCTGGTGTCGGCCTTGCTGTTCCTTCAGCCGTTCCTTGAGGGTCTCCATCAGCTTGTCGAAGCCGCCCAGAGCCTCGATTTCGGCCTTCTCGGTCTCGCTGAGATGCTTTTCGGCCAGCTTTTGCAGCCAGTCGCCGGGGATGTCGACCGCCTCGACCACCTGTTCCAGAGAGATTTTTTCCAGCCCCTCGAAGGACTTGGCAAAGGCGCGGTCGAACTTGTCGAGATTGCGCTCGTCCTTCACCATAGCGGTGCGGGCGAGATAGTAGAAGCCCTCGATATCGTAGGTCACCAGCCCGGAGCTCATGCCTTCAAGAAACGACAGGTATTCGCGCAAGGAGACCGGAACGCCCCCCGAACGCAGGTTGTCGAAGAACGGCAGGAACATCAGCCGAAGGAACGGTCGATGATGATGACGGCGAACATGGCAAGGATTGCGAAGATGATGGCGTAGACCACGGCGTATTGCGCGATATCCTTGCCACCGCCACCCCGTCGCCGGGCCTGGTGTCCGCCCCAGATGGCTCCGATCAATGCAGCTACCGGAACCACTGGAATGCTCATGACGGAGCGTCCCCTCTGATCCGCTGGCTGAGTGCGGCAATCTCCTGCAGCCGCAGGCGCACCGCTTTTTCAGAGCCAAAGCCATAGCGCGCCCAGCCCAGGCTGTCGAGCCGCACCGCGCGTGCCTGTCCCGTGTGGCCCTGCATGGTCAGAGCTTCGGATTTGATCATCAGCAGGGTCGACAGCAGGGCCGCGTTTTCGGCCGCTGCCACGGGGCCGATATTTTCGTCGACCAGGACGATGGCGGCTTCGGCCTGGCCCGAGCTTAGCGCAAAGGCGGCAAGCTGCATTGCCACATGGGCGCCCTGCAGCCGGGTCTCGGGGCGGGAGTTATAGATCGTGCCGGCCTGCAGAAAGCTGGCCAGCGCGATATCGGCCTCGCCCGACAGCGACAGCCTACCCAGGGCAAACAGGCTGAACGCCATGCGGTTGTCGACCCAATG
The DNA here is from genome assembly GCA_024226455.1 of Paracoccaceae bacterium. Classification (GTDB taxonomy): domain Bacteria; phylum Pseudomonadota; class Alphaproteobacteria; order Rhodobacterales; family Rhodobacteraceae; genus JAAELR01. Next base: position 1,789 of record JAAELR010000123.1, on the reverse strand, counting down.
CTGCTGGCGCGCGATCTCGACTGCGCGGGCGGCGGAGGCACGGCGCGCCTTGTCGGAGGTGCGCGGCCCCAATGCCTCTTCGATGGCGTCGATCCAGGTGCGTGGGGTGCGACCGGTCCGTCCGTCGGCAGCGCGCTGGCCGACGGGGTTTAGTTGGGCCAGAATGCCGGGCAGGTGGGCGGCGACCGTTTCTCGGGTCATGCCGGAACTGAGCTGCGGCGCATAGTAGGCGCGCAGGATCAGCATGTCGAAACCTGTCAGGATGGTGTGGAAATTGTCGTCGTTGAAAACGCTGTCGCCCAGTCGGTAAAGGTCGTTCAGCGGTCCCAGCGCCTGGGCGAGCTCTTCATGCAGACAGTCGCGGATCTCTTGCGGTGCCACATCCGCCGGCAGGAAAATCGCCATGCGCTCGCGCGTTTGCAGCGTGGTCCAGTCGACGGTCGGCCCCCGGCGCAGGCGCTTGAACTCGTCCCAGCTTGAAAGTCGCGGCACCACGAAACAGGCCGCCTGCGGAACATAGCGCTGCAGTTGGGCACGCGGTATCGCCTCGATAGTGATCGCGGCATCCTTGTCGGCGCCGACCTGGGTGATGGAAATCCCGGCCTCGCGCCGCAGCCGACGCAACAGCCGCGCCAGGTCGGGTCCAAGACTGGGCGGCACCTGGCCGGTCACGCGCACGCTGATCGGGCCTTCGAAGCGGGTCAGAACCGGCAGCCGGCGTCCGCTTTCCAACTCAAAGCTCAGGTCAAGGAAATCGCGGGCGATCTCGGCGTTCGAGCGCGCCGCCGGTGCCACGCGCGGATTGGCAAAGGTCTTCATCGGCGGCAATGCCGAGGGCCGCGGGCCGATGGCGCGGCTGGCGGTGTCGTCTGGCACCGAGCCAGAGCAGGCAGCCAGCGTCAGAGCCAGAAAGACGAACAGGATATTGCGCATGTCAGGCCCGGTTATAGCGGATAAAGGGACTTTGCACACCGATCCGGTCGTATAGCTGCCGGGCGGTGTGGTTGAAGTCCTGCGTCAGCCAGTAAACGCCGGGGCATCCGGCGGCATCGGCGGCGGCGTAGACATGTTCGATCAGCTTGCGTCCGACGCCCTGACCGCGCACTTGCGGGTCTGCATAAAGGTCTTGCAGGTAACACACGTTCTCGGTTTTCCACATATGCCTGTGGAAAAGATAGTGGACCAGCCCGACCGGTTTGCCATCCATTTCCGCAACCGCTCCGTGAAAATCCTGCTGATCGTTGCCCAAAAGCCGCTTGAAGGAAGTCTGGTAAACCTCTGTCGCAACCGTGGTTTTGTAAAACTCCAGATAGGAAGTGAACATCCGTTCCCACTCGGCGCGGTCCGATGTCCCAATCGCTCTGACGCGTAACATCTTTGCCTCCACCCAAGGACTATTGCCTTGCGAACCCCAGTACATAGCGCACCCGATCCGTCCGCTCGGACAGTTGAAACCGCAAAACTAGGGCAGTATTATGGCGTATGTGCTGAAAAGACGAGCGTCCATGCCGGGATTGTCGCCGAATTGGAACGAGTTCCACTATGCTTTCCTGGTCACCAATTCGACCGAATTTCACCCAAAATCGACCCGCTTCAATAGCTACAATGACAGTAGAAAGAGGCGGGCACCAGGTAGGTTTTAGGGGCGACCGCCAAAATGAGTTGCCATAGCCGACATTTCCCAAGTAACTTAGTGTTGGGTGGAGATTGACGGTTTTCGCCGGTGTTTTCAAGCCTGACGGCGGCGTCGCCTGCGCAGACGGCGGTTTTGGGAGCGTTGCAGTCGTCG
>JAAELR010000122.1 GCA_024226455.1 Paracoccaceae bacterium | reverse complement strand
GAAACGATGCCGGTTGTGGCGATTGACGGCAAGACGCTGCGGCACAGTTTCGATGCCTTCAACGACCGCAAGGCGGCGCATGTCCTGAGCGCTTTTGCGGTCGATGAGGCGCTAATCCTGGGCCATCTGGAGGTGGACGAAAAGAGCAACGAAATCCCCGCCGCAAGAGCCATGATCGAGGCACTGGCGCTTGAGGGCCGTGTGTTCACGCTGGACGCCATGCATTGTCAAAAAAACATTCCGGACGGCCCGTAAGGCGAAAAGCCATCTGCTTGTTCAGGTTAAGGAAAATCAGCTTGGCCTGTTGCGGAAAATCAAACAGGCTACCGTGGCGAATACGCCCCTGGCGCGACAGGAAACCATCGATCAGGGCAAACGCACGCGCCATGAGACCCGCACCGTAGAGGTATTCGATGCCGCTCCGCTCTTGCAAAAAACACCCTGGAACGGGCTCATTGCGCACATCATCGGCGTTAAGAGGTCGACACTCATGCGCCGCGCCAAAGACGGAATGTGGGAACGCCGAGAGGAAATCTGCTTTTATGTTTGCTCTGCACCTATCAGTGCAAAAAAAGCTGCCGAAGCCATCCGGGGGCACTGGGGCGTTGAGAACAAGAACCACTATGTCCGCGACGTCGCTATGCTGGAGGACGCCAGTCGCATCCGGGCAAACCCCGGCATCTTCGCCAGAGCCCGCAGCTTCGCCCTCAACATCCTGCGTGCCAACGGCGAAACCAACATCGCCGACGCTCTCTGGCGCAACGCCCTCAACCTCGACAGACCTCTCGCATACCGCTTCATGTAAACCCGCCTTATTCACCGTACGAGCTGATCGAGGGCTGATTTTCCGGCAAGGCGGGCCGCGCTGCGGTGCTGACCGCCATTTGGGAGGCATTTTGGCCGTGCAGAGAACTTTCATGCGGGTTTGGACAGAAGACGGGAGGCAAATGCCTGTCCGAAGGCAAGCTGGAGCGCCGCCGGGGCTGGCGGGGAAACGCAGACGGGCCTGTTGGAGAGCTTTCCAGCGTCAGGGGTCGGCCCAGGCCAGGCGCTGCAGCCGCGGCACCAGACGGCGCCAGTAGCGGGCGAAGGCCTCGCCGATCACCATGGTGACGCGCCGCGCCGAAACGGTGATGCGCCCGGCGGCGCGCAGGACCCGCTCGCCGAAGCGGCGCAGGCTCCAGCCCTCGCCGGTGGCCGCCTCCATCAGGCAACGTCCGGCGTGCACGAGTTCATAGGCGAGAATGTTGAGCAGCAGGATGGTTTCATTGTGGGCGAAGGCGTCGATTGGGCTCCCGTGCTCTGCCAGCCGGTTTTCCCGGTAATGGCTCTTGCCGCGCGGCGCAGACGACAGCGCCGGGTCGAGCACGTCCATCAGCTCGCCCATGTGAGCTTCGGCGCTGCCGCGTTCGCGGTAACGCTCCAGCAATTCGGCCGCCGGCACGGTCCCGGCATCGATGCTGGTGATCAGCCAGAAATAGTGCAGCAGCAGTTCGCCCGGCTTGTCCTGCACCACCAGCACCACGCGGCGCTCTTTCGACCACGACCCGGCCTTGTAGGTCATCTCGTGGAACCACATGCGCGGTTCTTGCGGCGGCCTTCCCGGCGGGCGTTTGAGATATGGCCCGGCCATGCGGGCGAGAACCTTGTTGTTGCGCATCCGGGCGATATAGGGCGTGCCGCCCAGCTCCAGGCCGCACAGCAGGTCTTCGGCCGGAAAACCGGCGTCGATACGCACCAGCGCCACCTGGCAAAGTGCCTCCTCGGCGCGCTCGACCACATCGAGAATGAACTCCAGCCCGCCCTCGGCGGTGTGGACATTGCCCGCCCGCAGCCGGGCGTCGATGATGTCGCCGCTCCCGGCCACGGTTGCGACGAGCGGATGATACATGCGCCGGTGATAGTGGCCGTTCCAGGCCGAGCCGGGCTGGCTGCCGTGCACCTCGATGGGCAGGCTGTCGATGTCGATGGTCAGATAGCGTTGCCGGTGGCCGCCGCGCATGGCCCGCAAGCGCCGCCCGGCCAGCACCATGATCGCCCTGCGCAGGGTCCTGCGATTGCCCGCCGTGCTTAGCGCCGCGACCAGCCGCGACATGGTGGGCTGCGAGGCCAGATGGTTGCCGTCATCGAGCGGCGTGGTTCCGCGCGCCTCGGACGTGGCCAGCCGCATGGCGGCGTCATGGCGCAGCGCATCGGCATCGTCCTGGTCGCGCCACCCCTGGCCAAGCAGGCCAAGAGTGCTGCGCAGCAGTGTGCTCAGCCGATAGGTGATCAGATCGGGATTACGTGGATCGTGCAGCCGTTCATCGAGCCATTCGATGACACCCAAGCGCTCCATGATCTCGCGCAGTAGAACCGCTCCCGCCTCCCCGGTCAGACGTTCGGGGCGGGTTTCGACAGACAAAGACTTGTTGAACGAGGTTTTGAAGAGCGCTAGTGTTTCACCCATGGCGTGCGTCCGATGTGGTGTGTCGGGTTTTCTAACACATTGATTTTACACACTATATCGACGTACGCCAGTCATTCTCACCGAGCCGGGTGAATAAGGCGGGCTTAATGGTATGGCCAGTCAGCTTCGAGGTAGGCTCCTACTTCCTTCAGTGCCTTCAATCCACCAAGAATGCTCGTGCCTTCATAGTCCTCACCGGGCCATTCGTCCTTTCGCCTAGCTTCAATGACAATCGACCAAGTCGAATACTCCCGTGCTTTTCCGGTTGCTCGCTGAACTTCGGCGGTCAAAGCG
>JAAELR010000121.1 GCA_024226455.1 Paracoccaceae bacterium | reverse complement strand
GCGACACATTCGTGGGTCGCCGTCGAACGATCCAGCGCGCTCTGTCGACCCTGCGCCAGGGCGGGCGGGGGCTTTTGGCCCATGGCATCGGAAACCTGGGCAAGTCGAGCCTTGCCGCAAGGATCGCCACGCGCCTGACAGATCACCGGACGGTGGTGGTGGTCAGTCCCGAACCCGAGCAGGGCAGCGCCAACGCGCGGGTGATCTTCGATCAGCTCAAGGCCGCCGCAGATGACATGGCGGACGCCATGCCCTTTGACAGGGCCGAGAGCCTCAGGGGCGAACTCGCCAAAATGCAGGCTGTTCTGACGGAGACGCCAGAGAAGCTTGAGGACATTCTGCGATCGCTGCTTGCCGGGCCCTTCAGGAAGTCACCGATCTTCCTGGTGCTCGACGACTTTGAGCACTCGCTGCAGACGCCCACGGCCGAGACACCGGTCGTCCAGCCCGAACCGCATCTGCTCGCAGACCTGCGGGCCGTGTTCAGCGCCTTTGCCCGGCCCGGCGTTAACTCGCGGCTGATGGTGACCTGCCGCTATGACTTCAGGGTACCTGACACCCGGGGCCAGGACCTGACCAGGCCGTTTGTAGAGCGTATCCCGCTGCCGCCGATGAGCGACCGGGAACGGGTGAAACAATGGCAGGCCCGCGAACTGGCGCGCGATACCAAGCAGGGCGAGACAGCCGAAGCAGAGGATATCGACGAGGCCCTCGTGCGGCGTATCCTGGCCGCCTCTGGCGGTAATCCGGGCCTGCAGGAGGTGCTGTCCCAGCCGCTGCTGAAAGGTGCCGCCGTGCAGGCCAAAGCCGCGCTTGAGACTGTGGAGGCCTTCCTTCAGAGCGGCGACACACCGCCCGAGGGTGAAGATGTGGGCGACTTCTTCACGCGGATGACGTACGAAGTTTATGAGGGGGCTCTCGACGGCACAACCCGGCTTGCGCTGTCGGTGGCCCGCGTCTTTTCCCCTGGCGTCCCGATCCCGCGTGCCGCACTCAGTGCTGCCATGGCAGTGGCCGGCATCGCTGGCCCCGAGGCCGCGCTCGACACACTTCTCGCCCTGGGCCTGCTGGACGATCACGGGCTGCAGGCGGGCTGGAGGGGAATGTCCAAACGTCCCCATGCCGCCATCAATCCGCTGGCCCGGCCGCT
>JAAELR010000120.1 GCA_024226455.1 Paracoccaceae bacterium | reverse complement strand
GCATGGGGTATCGAATGTGATGCCCGCCACCGCAAAGACTGCGGCGGTGGCGCGGCTTGGCGGCAGATCGTGCGGGCGAAGGGGTCTGCCTGCTATGCGGCGGATCAGGCAGACATGCATATGGCCCATCGCGTGGCCGGTGAGGTAATGCGGCGCGGTCGCGGAAATGCCGACGCTCAGAAGGTATGGGTTACCTTGATGCCGAACCCGACCGAGGTGTTGCCGGTGAACGACGACACGGTGCTGCCAAGCGAGGGCACGAATGGGGTTGCATCGCCCAGACGCATCGCCGTGGCGTTCGCTTGGATCTGCAGGTTGTCCCTGGTGTAGATGGCCCCCAGCGACAGGCCGTAGAACCCGTCGACCGGCGACAGCGGCGTGGTCAGGGGGCTGGTGCTCGGCTCGTAGATCACCGAAGCGAGGCCGGTCCAGTTTTCGTTGATGCGCCGCCCGACACCCAGCCTGTAGGTCACGGTGTCGTCGAAATCGACCAGCTTGTTGGTCGAGAAGCCCGACAGGACTGGCGGGGCGAATTGCAGCGCGGACCATTCCACCCAGCGCGCCCCGCCGAAGACGAAAGTGTTGGGCGCGACACCTGCGTTGAACTCGAAATTGACCGACTGCGGCGTGGTTGATGAAACCTGCGACACCGATACCGGTAGGGGCGATGTTTCGGTTGTGGTGAAGCTGTGCTCGATTGCTGAGTTGTAGGTCAGGGACGCGCGGATGAAGTATTCGGGGATCTCGAATGCGGCGCCGACCACGTAGCCGACGGAATTGTCCCTGGCCATGGTGGCCGAATAGCCCGAGAGATCACGGTAGAGCGTGCCGGTCAGCAGAAAGCTGGCCTCGGCCGACTGCCAGCGCGGGCCGCCATAGACGCTGATCCGGTCGCTCAGCTTGTAGCGCAGGATCGCCGTAAGGCTGGAGGTGTCGGCGCCAGCGGTGGTTCCGGCAAAGGCCAGCGAGGTCGCACCATAGGTTACATCGGCGCCAAAGGGCTGTTCATAGATGATGCCGGCAGACAGCTTGTCGGTGAAGTCGTGCTTGAAGCTGAAGGTCGGCAGGATCACGGCGCTGCCGATATTGCCGCTGGCGCCGCCGCCGAAGATTGCGGCGTCGTTTCCTGTCACGCTGGGCGCCACCCTGCCAAAACCCAGTTCGGCGACGGTGCCGGGTTTGAAGATGAAACCGATCGACTGCCCGGTCATGTCGATACCACCCGCGCTGGCCTGAGTGGCGAGTGCAAGTGCTGCGGCGCAGAGCGTCAGTCTCATGTCCATTCCCCCAAGCTGGTCAATGGAACCGAGCCTACCCCACTGCCCGCCGCGCAGAGGCCGGGGGGCGCTGCAATGTCCGCCAAATTTCAATTGTGTGGTGCAGGCACCACGATTCCCGCGTTTCTGCGCCCGTGCAAAGGCGGTCTAGCGGCGGGAAAGCGTGATTGCCGACTGACTGTTCCCGGTCTGCCACTTTCGTTTCGATGCAAAATAGAGCGTTCCGTTCTGATTCCTTGCAAACAGCACCGAGGCGCTGTCGTGGCCGCTCTCGCCACTGACGAATAGCTGTGTTCTCGCCGTGTAGCCGACCAGTTCGGCAAGGGATGTATCGTCCTGCGGAGCGCCGTCGCCGGAGCGCAGGACGATCGTCCCGTCTGCCCGGCGGATCAGATCCAGCACCATCCTCTCTGACCCCAGGCTGGACCCGCAGCGGCCCGAGAGCGTTACCTTGGTGTTGTTGCCAACAACCGTCAGCCGGCAGCGCATGCGGGCTTTCGACAAGCCTTCCTGATAGGATCCCGAACCGGTCCAGTTTCCCACAAGGTCGGACAGGACGAACTCGGCCCGCGCGGCGGCGGGCAAGAGCAAAAGCAGGACAAAAAGAAATCGGGTCATGGTTTTCGGGCTCCTTTGTGGCCCCAGAGCAGGAGGCTGGGAAAAAGAAACAGGTCGGCGATCAGGGCGAGCATCATCGCCGCGGCGGTCAGTTGGCCGAAAAGCGACACACTTGGCAGCAGGCTGAATGACGTCACGACAAACCCCGACAACAGGACGATGCTGGTGGTGATCACCGGTGCCGCGGTCGAGTGCAGCGCGTCTTCGATCACGGCGCGATCCAAAGGCGCACCCGGTTTGCGCGCGACCCGCATCCGGTTCATCAGGTGGATGGTATCGTCGACCGCGATGCCGAAGGCAATGATGAAGGCGATAGCTCCGGTTATTGTGAGCGGCTGGCCGGTCAGCGCCAGCCATGCCTCGACCCCCAGGATGGGGATCAGGTTGGGGATCAGCGACAGCCCGGCGACCCTGGCCGATTTCATCATGAACGCGGCCAGCACGGTCACCATCACCACCGCGATATAGAAGGAATAGCGCAGCTCTTTCACCACAAGCGGCAGTTCGACGCTGGCCATCAGCGAATATCCGGTCAGCGACACATCGTTTATCCCGGCGCGGGCCAGATCGGCCCTTGCGGCTTCGGCTTGGGCCAGGGTTTCGGTCCATGGGACATCGAGCCTGCCGATCACGGGCAGCGCGAAGGCAGAGCCGTCCTGCGCCTGGAACCGGGCCAGCAGCGCGTTGTCTATCGCGTCGGGGTTATCGCTTTGGACAAAAACCGATTGTGCCCCGTAAAGAGCAGCGCTTGCCCGGTCGATCAGGGCCTTGTCGGCGTCAGAGATACCGGGGGCCGGATCGGCGGCGTTCACAATGGCGAAATTCTGGTCGCTTCCGGGAAGAACCTCTTGCAGTTCCTGCAAGTTGGCGCGGAAGTCTCCGTTTCGCGGGATGTGGTCGGTCAGCCGGTAGCCCATGACGGTCCGGGTCTGCGCCACGAACAGCGCCGCCAGGATCAGCAGCGCCGCGAGCGCGACCAGCCGGTGAAGGCGAAGCAAACGAATCGCTGCTCCGGTGACGGCGCCGAACTCATAGGGCCGGGCAAACCCGGAGGGGCGGTTGGCGAACAGCAGGACGGTTGCGGGCGGTATCAGCAGAACCACCGCGAGTGTGGTCAGGACCAGCCCGATCGGGCCGATGATCGCGAGATTGGCGACGGTGGGTGAGCCGATGAGCAAAAGGCACAGGAATGCCAGCGCCGTGGTCGCTGCCGCCAGCACGACGGCGGGCAGCGTCTGTGACAATCCTGTGACGATTGCCCGGCGCAGATCCATTTCTTCGGCACAGCGCATCACCGCGTGAAACACGTGGACGCTGTCGGCGATGCCCAGAACGATAAGAATGGTGGGCACGATGGCCATCAGAGGATCGAACGGAATCCTCAGCAGCACCATGGCCCCGAGCGTCCAGGCCACACCGGCAAGCGCGGGCAGGGCGCATAGGATCGCCGCCCGCCAGGACCGGAAAAGCACAAGGGCGAGCAGTACGCAAAACAGGGTTGCCGTCGGCGTCACGAACAGCTGGTCGTCGATCAGCGCAATGCTGATCTCGCGTTGCAGGGCGGCGAGGCTGACGGATTTCACCGTCAAACCGGGTGCTGCAAACCCGGTGGTGTCGCGGATATTGGCCAGCCTGGTTTCGGTCGGCACCGACAGATCGGGCAGCACGGTCAGCAGCACGGCGCTGTGGTCCTGCGACAGGAAATACCGGCTCAGCGGCGAAACCGCCAAAAGCCGTTCAAGGCGTTTTGCGGGGGGCAGGGCGCCGACATCGCTGCGCGACAGGAAACTGACGCCATCGCCGGCGGGATCGGGCAGGGTGAAGAGGCTGAGAACGGCGCGCACGCCCTCGGTAAGCTGCAGGTCGACAACCAGATCCTCAAGCGCCTGCAAGCTGTCGGCATCGCCGAAATTGTCGGCGCGGACCAAAAAGACCTCGTCTTTCGACGGAGCGCCGAATTCCGCCTCCAGCCGGGTATGGGCCCTGAACTCTTCAGAGGTGCCCTTCAGGGCCCGCGCCACATCGCCCTCGACCCCAAGGGTCGCCACCGCACAGACCGCGGCCAGCACGGTCACCAGCCCAAGCAGCAGCGCCGCAATCGCGGGACGGGATATCAGCGCGTTCATGGTGATCTGTTTCCCGTTGCCCCGGATATCTGATGCAGCCCATCTGAACCACCGGCCAGGCGCAGGGTTTCGCCGACACCCGACCGTTGTCCCCGGGACGATAGCAAGTCAATTCGCCAACTGTCACCCCGGAAGCGGTTATCGGCGCGGTATTGGCCGGGTTGCTCACCAGACCGGGCAAACCGGGAACAGCAAAACGCGCGAGCGCCCCGCCCTTGCCCCGCCGGGTCAGGCCGGGACTTCAGCCTTGCAAAGGTTCTGGCCTGCGGCGAATGCCTCGACGTTCAGACGGGCGAATTTCGGTGGCGTGTTGCTTGCAATCGCCGCCTCCAGCGCCCCGGCGCCGCAAATGTCCGACCTGGCGGCGATGGCGCCCAGTGCCACGATGTTGGCGACCCGCTTGTTGCCCAGCAGCCGTGCCGTTTCGGAAAACGGCAGCGACACGGTCTTGAACCGCCCCTTGGGGGGATCGGTCACCAGATCGCTGTCGGTCAGCACAAGTGATTTGGCGTTCAGCAGCCCGGTCGATGCGCGGGACGCGTCGCCATGCAGGATCAGCAGCACATCCAGCGTGTCGGCCAGCGGGAATGCCGCCTCTCCGTCGCTGATGATCAGGTCCGAGCGGCTAAGCCCGCCGCGCGAGACCGGTTCATAGCTTTGCGACTGGGCGATGTTGCGGCCCTCGGCCACCAGAGCGGATGCCAGAATGCGGGCCGCGAGGATAAGCCCCTGGCCACCGCTGCCGCTTAACCGGACTTGTTGCGAACCCATCAGCCCCTGCCTTTCTTGCCGCGCAGTTTTTCGGTCATGGCGCGGTAGGCCTTGCCATATTCCGGACGGTCGGTTTTTGCCAGAACCCCGGTTTTCAGACCCGTGGGCCGGAACGGGACATCAACGGTGTTGCGATAGGCGAAGGGCCGCATGCTGCTCTTCTGGCTCATCATCATTTCGGGCGAGGCGCCGAGGTCGTTCTTGCGGCCATAGATCTCTGTGCAGTCAGAGATCACCTCGACGAAAGAGAAACCGTCATTGGCAATCGCGTCGCGCAGCAATTCGCGCAAGGCCAGGATCTGCAGCGTGACCTCGCGCCCGACAAAGCTGGCCCCGGCGGCGGCGGCCAGGGCGCAGGCGTCGAACACCGGTTCGGTGTTGCCGGCGGGGGTGGTGGTGGTGAACCGGTCGCTGGATGTGGTGGGCGATACCTGGCCGCCGGTCATGCCGTATATCTCGTTGTTGAGCATCATGCAGGTCATGTTCAGGTTGCGGCGGCAGGAATGGATCATGTGGTTGCCGCCGATCGCCAGACAGTCGCCGTCGCCAGAGATGACGATGACATGCAGGTCGGGGCGGGCCAGCGCCAGGCCGGTGGCAAAGGCCAGCGGCCGGCCATGGGTGGTGTGAAAGGTGCTGGCATCGACATAGCCGCTGAGCCGGCCGGAACAGCCGATGCCCGACACCACCGCCAGCTTGTCCTTGGGGATCGCCAGATCGTGGATCGCCCACATCAGCGCGCGCAGCGCAATGCCGTGGCCGCAGCCGGGGCACAGGAAATGCGGCATCTGGTCCTGCCGGATGTAGTCTTCGATATCGAAGTCGTCCAGTACGTCCACGTCCTTCATCCCAGTATCTCCCGCGCCTTGCCGGCTATCTGGTCCGGCGTGATCGCCTCGCCGTCGATGCGTCCCAGTCCGACGGTCCCGGCACTGCCTTTCAGCACCCGCTCGACCTCCAGCACCAGTTGCCCCTGGTTCATTTCCGGTACCAGAACGGTTTTGGCACCGGAACTGGCCACCACCTCGCGCAGGGCCTCTTCGGGGAAGGGCCACAGCGTCACCGGGCGGAACAGCCCCGCCTTGACGCCGTCGGCGCGCAGATCGTCCACCGCGGCCTGAGCGGCGCGGGCAGAGATGCCGATGGCCACGATCAGCAGATCGGCGTCGTCGCACTGGCGCACCCGCCAGCTTTCGTATCGCTCGCGGTGCAGGTCCAGCTTGGTGGTGGTGCGGGTCAGCGCGGCCTCTGCAATGGCAGGGTTCTGGGTCGGGAACCCGTTCGGCGCGTGGGTCAGACCGGTGGTGTGGGTGCGATATCCGTCGCCGGGGCGGCTCATCGGTGGCACCATGTCATCGGTCACCGCATAGGGCTCATAGTCTTGCTTCGGCCCCTCGGCCCATTTGCGCCAGACCTCGGGGGTTTCGGGGATGGCGTCGAGATCGACGGTTTCCACCAGATGGCCGATGGCCTCGTCCAGCAGCACCACAACCGGCACCCGCAACTGTTCGGACAGTTCCACCGCGCGGCTGGTTTCGCTGAACGCCTCGGCGGCGGATGCCGGGGCCAGCACGATGATCGGGTGATCGCCATGGGTGCCCCAGCGGGCCTGCATGATGTCGCCCTGCGAGGGGCGCGTCGGCATGCCGGTGCTGGGCCCGCCGCGCATCACGTTGACGATGACACAAGGTATCTCGGCGCCGCAGGCATAGCCGAGGTTTTCCTGTTTCAAAGAGAACCCCGGCCCGCTGGTCGCGGTCATCGATTTCATGCCGCCCATCGAGGCGCCGATCACCGCCGCCATAGAGGCGATCTCGTCCTCCATCTGGATGAAGGTTCCACCGACCTTGGGCAGTTCGCGCGCCATGGATTCGGCCACCTCGGACGAGGGCGTGATCGGGTAGCCGGCAAAGAACCGGCAGCCGGCGCGGATCGCGCCAAGCGCGCAGGCGTGATTGCCCTGAAGGTTGATGCGTTGGCTCATGTCAGGCGGGCTCCGGAACGGGGGTGTTGGTGACCGAGATCGCGAAATCGGGGCAAAGCCATTCGCACATGTGGCAGCCGGTGCAAAGATCCGGCAGGACCAGTTCGGCGACCAGGCTGTCATTCAGGCGCAGGCAGCGCTCTGGGCACAGCTTGACGCAGATATCACAGCCCTTGCAGCGTTCCTCGACGATCTCGACGACCGTATCGACCTGGGCGTGGCGGATCTCTGTGTAGCTGACATGCGGGCCCTCGGCATTGGCATCGACGCGCTTTTCGCCCGCCAGCGCCCATTCGCGCCCCGCGGCAAAGGCCGCCAGGTTGATGTCGATCGAGGCGGGCGGCACGAATTGCGGGATGGTCGCCAGCCAGTCGTCGACCGCAAAGTCGAGCGCCGTCGACAGCGCGCCCAGCAAAACCGTGTTGGCCGCGCGCAGGTTGCCCAGGTTGGTCGCCATCGTGGTGGCGTCCATGGCATAGCCCGCATGCACCTGTTGGATGATCTCTTCGGGGGTCTGCGGCGCATAGGACGCCTCGGCGCCGCGGCCTCGGTTGCGGCAGGCAAAGGGTGGCACGATGCGCTGGCAATCGGCGATGAAGGTGCCGGTATCGGGCTTGAGAAAGCTCAGCCAGCGCAGGCCCTCGGCCCATTCCAGCGCCACCAGCACGTCGGCCTCGCCCTCGGGGATTGTCGGCGACCAGACCTGGGGGCCGAACCGTACGTGGCTGAACACGGCGCCGCCGCGTTTGGCCATGCCGTGCACCTCGCTTTGTTTCACCGCGTAGCCGTGGTTCTGGCACAGCGTGGCCAGAACCTTGGATACCATGATGACGCCCTGCCCGCCGACGCCGACGATCAGGACGTTGGTCGGGACTTGCACTGGATTTGTCATGGGTCGCTTATTCTCCGGCTACGGGCGTCTCGAGCGGGCGGATGCTGTCAGAGGTGCACAGCTGGGCACACAAGGAACAGCCGATGCATGAGGTCTGGTCGATCTGCACCTTGTGGCGGCCCTCGAACCACTCGTCGCTCCATGTCAGGGCGGGGCAGCCGAGGTTCATGCACGATTGGCAGGCGACGCATTTGTCCTGATCGACGGTCAGCGCCGGGCCCTTGATCTTGACCGGGTCCAGCACGCAGGGACGGTCGGATATGACCACCGACACGCCCCTGAATTCGATGGCCTCGCGCAGTTGCTGCTGCAATACGGCCATGTCATAGCTGTCGGCCATGGTCACATGCTCGACACCCAGCGCCTTGACCAGTTCCACGAAATCCACCTGAACGGTGTCCTCGCCGCGCAGGGTCTTGCCGGTGCCGGGGTGGTCCTGCCCGCCGGTCATCGCGGTGATGTGGTTGTCGAGCAGGAAGACGGTGATGTCGGCCTTGTTGTAGACCGCGTCGATCAGCGGCGGGATGCCGGAATGCAGGAAGGTGCTGTCGCCGATGGTGGCGACGATGGGCTTGGTTTCGGTGCCGGCCATGGCGATACCCACGGCATTGGCGATGCTCGACCCCATGGCCACGCAAGTATCGACGGAACTGAGCGGTTCCACCACCGCCAGCGTGTAACAGCCGATATCGCCGGTGACCCGGGCGTCGAGCGCGCGAAGCGTCATGAAGCAGCTGGTATGTGGGCAGCCGGCGCACAGCACCGGCGGGCGCACCATCGGCGCCGACTGAAAGGTCGATCCGGCGGCTTTCGGCTGCAGCACGCCGGCCTTGGCCAGCCCGTCGCGCAGCGTCTCGGGCGAGAACTCGCCCAGGCGCGAGAACCATTCCTTGCCCTCGACCTGCAACCCCATGATCTTCAGCGCGTTCTCGACCACCGGCTCGCTTTCTTCGATGACGAGCACCCGGTCATGGGCGGCGCAGAAGTCGCCGATCAGCCTTTCGGGCAGCGGGAAGGTGGCGCCCAGTTTCAGCACCGGCGCGCCGGGCAGAACCTCTTTGACATAGGTATAGGTGATGCCGCAGGTGATGATGCCGACATCGCCTTCGCCCTCGTCCACGCGGTTCAGCGACGATGTCTCCAGCCACTCGGCCATGGCCTCGGCGCGTTCGATCACGATCGGGTGGCGCTGTCGGGCATGGGCCGGGATGATCACGTTCTTGGCGGGCGACTCGATGAACGACCGGTCGGGCACCACCTGGCGCTCGCCCACATGCACAACGCTGCGGGTATGCGACAGCCGCGTGGTCGAGCGCACGATCACCGGAGTGTCGAACTTCTCCGAGATCTCGTAGGCCATGCGCGTATAGTCCAGCGCTTCCTGGCCATCCGCAGGGTCAAGACACGGCACCTGGGCAAACCGGGCGAACAGGCGGGTGTCCTGCTCGTTCTGGGACGAATGAATGCCCGGGTCGTCGCAGACCACCAAAACCAGGCCGGCATTCACCCCGATATAGGAAAACGACATCAGCGCGTCCGAGGCCACGTTCAGCCCCACATGCTTCATCGAGGCAAAGGAACGGACCCCCGCGAAAGACGCCCCGATCGCCACATCGACAGAGGTCTTTTCGTTGGTCGACCATTGCGCGTGCAGGTCTTCGGCCGGGTATCTGCCGACCTCCTCCATGATCTCGGTGCTCGGGGTGCCGGGATAGGCGGCGGCGACCTTGACGCCTGCCTCCCAGACACCACGGGCTATTGCCTCGTTTCCGGTCAGGGGCCGGTTGGTCCGTGCCGCCGTCTCCGTGGGCTTGCGCGCTGCAGCCAGATTCATCTGTCCCGGTCTCCCTCACCAGTTCTGTTACAGGTGTATAGTTCCCTGCAAAATCCTGTAACAAGCTGGAAAGTTGCCGCAGGAAAAAAAGCAGTGCGCATCGTGGCGCAATTCGGCGCAAAAGGAAAGGGCTTTGCAGCCCCGGCGAGCTGCGCTGGCGGGGCGTGTCCAGCGCGCATCCCTGGCGATGTTTCTGCCGCGGTCGCTGATTTGCCGCTTTGCTTTGCTGTCCGCGATGAGTCAGCGTGGATTCGTGCGCGCCAGTTGCTGCTGGCTATTCGGGGGATGGGCCTAATGTTGAGCTATGCTTTGTCTGGATTTCAAAATGCTTTAAGTCGTTTGAGGCGGCTGGCGCCGGGGGCCGGATTGGGTCCGGTATTGCTGCTGGGCCTTGCGGCGGGCCTGACGCCCGCGCCGGCACAGGCGAATGAACTGAATTCGGCTTATTGCAAGGCCAATCCCTGGTATTGTGGTGGCTTCACCTCAGTTGGGATCATGGGCGGAAGCCGGGGGTTCTATCCGTTTGATGTGACTGGTGGGAGCATTGGCGACGGCGGTACGGAAGTAGGGGGTGGTGACCCTGAAAGCGGCGCAAACGGGGAACGCCGCACTGCCATACTGGGTGAAATCGCCCGTCTGGAGGCGCAACGAAAAAGCTATGAAGGGCAAATCCGGGCTTTAAGAAAACGCGGGCGAGAAGCCGAGAACAAGTTGAATTATGCTGCAAACTACATTGCATCGGCAAAAGCCGAAATTAGCAGGCTAGAGGATCTCCTCTTAGCGGCCCAAGACCGGCGTTCGAAACTGAAGAAACAGGCGTCATTGGCGGGGGATTCTGCGATCTTAGCTAGGCTTGAAATTGATCGGAGAAGAAAGGAAAGTGCGTCTATGAGAGCATTTAACAGTGATTTCAATCCGTTCTCATGGCCTCATAAGGCGCTAGCGTATCTTTTTTTTCGCGATAGTTATGAAGCTCGCTTTACACCTGAAGTAACGATAAAAAAGGCAGAAAAAATATTTACTGCGCTTGAAAGTTTGGAGAAAAGTATTAAGGCAATGGAGGCAAGTGTTACAGAGTACGACAACGGCATCGCGGAGCAAAAGAGAGAATACATAAAAGCCAAGGCCGATATCAAATCTTTGGCCGGGAGCATTGGAGCCATGCAGGGCAAGATCGCGGGTATCGATGCGAAAATCGCCACGTTGAAGGCCAGCCTGGCGCAGTATCAGACCGCCGCTGGCACGCCCCCCGACGCCGATTTCCTCTATCGGCTCGGCAGCATGGACTGGTGGGCCAGCGGTGATCTGCGGTTCTTCGACGAAAGCGGCGGGCCGCGGCTGATCGAGGGCACAAGGCTGGGAACCATGGTGGGCGCCGACATGCGGCTGGGGCCCAAAAGCGGCATCGGATTCGGTTTTGGCTACAACACCAGTAACATGACCCAGACCGACGCCTTTGGCGGCGGCACGCTGAAATCCCATGGGCTCGACCTGATGGCGCGCGGCTATTGGGGGCCGAACCCTGACCTGCTGTTCGATGCCAGCCTCAGCTATGGCTACGGCTCGATGAAGAACACCCGCCCGACATTTTCCGACAGTTTTAACACCCACACCTTCACCTACGGGGCCGGGGTCAATGTGGCGCATGATTTCTCGGACCTGTGGCGCGGCGAGGGGCGGCTGGGCTGGACCGGCACCCATACGATCCGCGAGGCATCTGTCGATACCAGCGGCTTTGCCATGGGCCGGATGTTCAGCGATACCGGCGTGGCGACGCTGAGCGGGCGGCTGTTGCGCGATTTCGAGGCCGGTAACGGGTTCATGTTCGTCGACGGGGCGCTGAACATGGTGACCAATGAGACGGTGGCGGCGTTCGATACCCAAAAGGTCGATGGAGAGATTGGCGCCGGGGTGCAGGCCGGTCTGGGCAACGGCATGAGCCTGTCGGCACGCGCCTTTGTCGGGGCGCTGGGTCGCCACGAACGCACCGAATACGGCGGCTCTGTGAAGCTTGAGTTCGCTTTCTAGCATCCTGCGCACTGCGGCGCTGGTGCTGACGGCGGCGCTGCTGGCGGGGTGCCTCTCTGCCCCGGCGACGCGTATTGGGACCGCCCCCCCGGGGCTCGCTGTTACGCATCGGTTGTCCGGTCTGACCCTGCTGGGGCTGCGCCATGATGGCTGGACCCGCGCCACGATAGATCACTGGTCATCCGGTCTGCACCGGCGCCTGGGCGAATGCGGCATCGCCGTTGACGGGGTTCAGATCGCCTTTAGCGACGCGCCCGGCGCCGTTGCAGCAGCCCGTCAGGCGCGGGGTCCGGGGCTGCTGATCGTCTTTGCCGACAACACCGGAACCGACGCGGCAGGCCGTGCGTCCGGCGGTGTGACCCGGCGTCTGGACGATGGCCGCCAGTTCGCGACCATCGCGCGGCGGTCACCATCGGGGCGGCGGTTGCGACCGGAACAGACGGTGATGCATGAGCTGGGTCATCTTCTGGGGCTGGCCCACAGCCCGAAGGTAAATGCCCGAGGCGCCGCCAATATCGACCTGATGCACCCGCGCGGCTGTCTCTACTGCCGCTTCACGTCCGATCAATGCGGCGCGATGCGCGCCCATGCGTCGGTTCGCCGGATGCGCTGAACTCCCCGCGCGGTCGGTCTCTGATCCGGCCGCGCGGGGTTTGCGTCATTTGGTGATTATTTCCGGCCCCATCATGGCGTTGGGCAGAACCGTCGAGATCCAGGGCACATAGGTGATCAGGATCAGGAACACGAACAGCACCCCAAGGAAGGGCAGGGCGGCACGCACCACGCTCATCATCGGCATGCCCGCCACGCCGGAGGTGACAAAGAGGTTCAGCCCCACCGGCGGTGTGATCATGCCAATCTCCATGTTGACCACCATGATGATGCCCAGATGGATCGGGTCGATGCCCAGTTCGATGGCGATGGGAAAGACCAGCGGTGCCACGATGACCAGCAGGCCCGAAGGCTCCATGAACTGGCCGCCGATCAGCAAGATCACGTTGACCACCACCAGGAACATCACCGGGCCCAGACCTGCGGCCAGCATGGCCTCGGTGATCTTCTGGGGGATCTGTTCGTCGGTCAGCACGTGTTTGAGGATCAGAGCGTTGGCGATGACGAACAAAAGTGTGACCGTCAGCTTGCCGGCATCGAACAGCGTCTGCTTGGTATCGGGGTGGAACAGCGCCGTCAGCAGCACCGCGGGCTTGCGCAGCAACGATTTGTTCGGCTCGCCCTCGGGGGTCGCAAGCGGCCCCATGTCGCGATAGATGAAGGTCGCGATAACCCAGGCATAGACGGCGGCCACGGCGGCGGCCTCGGTCGGCGTGAAGATGCCGCCATAGATGCCGCCGAGGATGATCACGATCAACAGCAGGCCCCAGGCCGCGTCGCGGGCGGATGCCCAGACTTCCTGCCAGCCTGCCCACTCGCCCTTTGGCAGCTTCTTCCAGACCGCGATGACGAAGATCGCCGTCATCAGCATGATCCCCGCCAGCAGCCCCGGCAGGACCCCGGCCAGGAACATCCGGCCCACCGAGACCTCGACGGCGGCGGCATAGACCACCATCACGATCGACGGCGGGATCAGGATACCCAGCGTACCGGCGTTACAGATCACCCCGGCGGCGAATTCCTTGGAATAGCCTACCTGGCGCATGCCGGCGATGACGATTGTGCCGATAGCGACCACGGTAGCGGGGGACGAGCCCGAAAGGGCGGCGAACATCATGCAGGCAAAGACGCCCGCAATAGCCAGCCCGCCCGGGAAATGCCCCACGCAGGCGATGGAAAACCGGATGATCCGCCGCGCCACCCCGCCGGTGGACATGAACGACGACGCCAGGATGAAGAAGGGGATCGCCAGCAGGGTGAAGTGACCCTCGAAGGCGGAAAACAGCGTCTGCGCGATCGAGGCCAGCGAACTGTCGGATGCCAAAAGCAAAAACAGGATCGACGACAGGCCGAGCGACACGGCGATGGGCACGCCAATCAGCAGCAGTGCGATGATCAGGGCGAAGAGAAGTGCGACTTCCATGGCTTACACGTCCTTCAGCTTTTCGGCGGCCTCTTCGACCGCGTCCTCGGCTTCGTGCGAGGCGATCAGGCTTTCCAGCCGGTGACGCCAGACCTCGATACCGGCCTGGATGAACCGAAAGAGCAGCAGAGCCATCGAAATGGGCAGCACCAGATAGGGCAGCAGGCGCGGGACCTTTTCATAGGTCTCGCCCTCGTTGAACACGCTCTCCATCCATTTCAGCGGCTCCAGCCCGAAGATCACCGGCATCGGCGTGTCCTCGGTTTCGTACCAGCCCTTGGCGCGGAAACTCTCTTCAAAGCCCAGGGGGAACCAGCGGCCGTCAGTGGCGGGAAGGTTGGCGAAATTGGCCCAGTAGTCCCAGGACCCTTTCAGCAGCAGGAAGGCGTAGAGGATGCAGCAGAATGCGGCGAAGAGGGCAACGGTCCGGCGGCCGGGGCGGGACAGCATGTTGATGATCGCGTCGACCCCCAGATGTGCCTTGACCTTGATCGCGTAAGACGCCCCCAGCAGCACCAGCCAGCCGAACATGAACACGGTCACTTCCAGCGCCCAGAGGATGCCGCTTTCGAACACGTAGCGGGCGATGACATTGGCGAAAGTCAGCGCCGTCATCAGCCCCAGGATCAGTGCGATCAGGAATTCCTCGATGTGATCGAAGAACGATTTGTTATGTGTCATGGCCCCCTCCCGGTTATCGATTCAGAAAGGCGCGGCCCTGTAGCAGGATCGCGCCTCCCTTTTTATTTGTCTAGCTTCCCGCGTTCGCTTCCTGAGCGGCGGCGATGTTGTCGGCGCCCACGTCGCCCTCGAACTTGGCCCAGACCGGCTTCATCGCTTCAACCCAGGCGGCGCGCTGGGCGTCGTCCAGCGATCGTACGGTGCCGCCGGCGTCGATGATCGCCTGGCGGGCGCTAAGGTTGACGGTGGTCGACTCGCTGTTGCGGGTCGCGGTGACCTCGGCCACGATCTCAAGGAACTGGTCGCGCACGTCGGCGTCCAGACCTTCGAGCCAGTCGACATTGGTCACCAGCAGATAGTCGATGATGCCGTGGTTGGTTTCGGTGATACCGTCCTGCACCTCGAAGAACTTTTTGCCGTAGATGTTTGACCAGGTGTTTTCCTGCCCGTCGACGACACCCTGCTGCAGCGCGCCGTAAACTTCCGAGAACGCCATTTTCTGCGGTGTGCCGCCGATGGCTTCCATCTGCGCGACCAGCACGTCGGACGACTGCACCCGGAACTTCAGCCCGTTGGCATCCGTGGGCAGCACCAGCGGCACGCTGGCCGACATCTGCTTCATGCCGTTATGCCAATAGGCCAGCCCCTGCAGGCCGCGGCGCTGCATGCTGTCGAGCATCGCCTGTCCGGCGTCGCCGTTCTGGAACCGCTCGACCGCATTGATGTCGGTGAACATGAAGGGCAGGTCGAAAAGCCGGAACTGCTTGGTGAATTTCTCGAACTTCGACAGTGACGGCGCGGCCAGCTGTACATCGCCCTGCAGCATCGCCTCCAGCACCTTGTTGTCGTTGTAGAGCGTCGAGTTGGGGAAGACCTCCATGCAGGCCTTGCCGTTCATCTCGTCGTTCACCCGCTCCATCAGCAGGCTGGCGGCGATGCCCTTGGGGTGCCTGTCGGTGTTGGTGACATGGCTGAACTTGATGACGATCTCGCCCTCTTCACAGGCGGCCAGGGCGGCGCCGGGTGCTGCGATAATTGCTGTTGCAAGTGCGATCTTCAGGATGTTCTTCATTGGGTCCTCCGACTGATGGGCACTGATGTCGTGCCGAGACACCATGATCCAACAGGTCGCCGGGGGGCGTCTCAATGAGTTTTTCAGCCGGGCGAAAAATCGTTTCATAATAGCCGGTTATTTTTTAGCGAATGGTCAAATATCCGGTTTGCCCGAGATTTCGGACAGTTTTGTTTGTTTTGCCCGGTGCCTTGGTATTAGGGTTTTCGAACCGAACCGAGCTGCCACGAATCGCCGGAGACCGGATTGCGCAGGGCCATTTCCGCATCGATGCTGATCTATGTGATCCTGTCGGGGCTGGCGGCCTGGTGGACCTATCAGACCGCGTTGCGCCAGGGTCTGACCCGGCTTTCGGATACCGGCCAGTTGCGCGTCGATCAGGCGGCGGAGCGGTTGGCCAACCAGCTTGACGCCTATCGCGTACTGACCAACCTGCTTGCACGCGACCCGCGCGTCGTCGCCGCCGTCGACGGCAACGTCGCGCCGGTGCTTGCGGCATCGCTGCTGACCGGCAATGTGCTGACCTTCGGGGCCGAGCGGATCGAGGTTCTGGATCGCCAGGGCACCGTCCTGGCCGCGTCCGGCGATCTGGCCGGCTCTGTCTCGCGCAAAGGCTCGCCGTTGCTGGCGGCGGCGCTGAACGGCGGGCTGGGGCGCGCCCAGGTGCTGGAGGCAGGCCAGCGCCAGTTCCGGTTCAGCCGGGGCGTCATCGTCGACAGCGCCCCGCCCGCCGGGGCGGTCATCGTTTCGGTCGATATCGCGACGCTGGAATTCGAATGGGCCGTGATCCCCGAGACCATCGGCTTTTTCGACAGCTCCGGCGTCGTTGTGGCCTCGAACCGGCCATCGCTGTTGCTGCGCCAGGACAGGGCGCACGGGCAGCAAGCCGACCGTTTCGCCGCCTTTCCCAAGGGTACAAACCGGCCAGGCGCCGGGTTTGACATCTGGCGGTTCGCCGGGGCGGCGGATCTGCCGGGCGAGGCCATAATAGTCACCCGCGACGTGCACCGGATCGGGCTGACGGTACGGGGATTTCTCGATACCGGGCTGGCGCGGTCAGCCGCGATGCTTAGCGCCCTGCTGGCCGCCGCCGCCGCCGCAGTGCTGGGGCTGACCGCGCTGGCGATATTGCTGTGGCGCCGCCGTCTTGCGGATCGGCTGGCCATAGAGGCCTCGGCAAATGCCCGTCTGGAAACCCGTGTCGAAGAGCGCACTGCCGAGCTGCGGGCCACCCAGAACCAGTTGACCCAGGCCTCCAAGATGACCGCGCTGGGACAGATGTCGGCGGGGATCAGCCACGAACTGAACCAGCCGCTGGCCGCCATCATGAACTTTGCCGAAAACGGCGGGCGGCTGATCGAAAGGCACCGGTCCGCCGATGCCGGCGGGAACTTTGCCCAGATCGCCGAACAGGTCCGCCGTATCGACCGCATCGTCAGGAACCTGCGCGGTTTCGCCCGCAACGAAGACGAGGTGCTGGAGCCGGTGGATTTCGTGGCAACCACCCTCGATGCGCTGGCCCTGTCCGAGACCCGGCTGGGCAAGGCGCAGGTGGCGCCGATCACCGATTTTCCCGCGACACCCATCATGGTTCGGGGCGGCAAGGTGCGGCTGCAGCAGGTGGTGGTGAACATCCTCGGCAACGCGCTTGACGCCATGTCCGGTCAGGACGCCGCCCGGCTGCAGCTGTCGATGCGCGCCGCCGGCGGCATCGCTCGGCTGATCATCCGTGACAACGGCCCCGGAATCGCCGATCTGTCCCGGGTATTCGAACCGTTCTATTCGACCAAGGAACTGGGCGCCTCCAAGGGGTTGGGGCTGGGGCTGTCGATCTCTTATGGCATCATCGGCAGCTTCGGCGGCGAGCTGAGTGCCGCGAACCATCCCGACGGCGGCGCGGTGTTCGAGATTGCGCTGCCGCTGGCAGACACGGCGGAGGCCGCATGACGAAACAGGTGCTGCTGGTCGAGGACGACGACGCGCTGCGGGCCTCGCTTGCCCAGACCATCGACCTGGCCGGGTTCACGCCGCTGCCCATGTCCAGTTTTGTGCAGGCGCGGCGCAATATCCGGGCCAATTTCAACGGGGTGATCCTGTCGGACATCAGGATGCCGCATCAGGACGGGTTCGATCTGCTCGGGTTTTCTCAGAATATCGACCCCGATCTGCCGGTGATCCTGCTGACCGGCCACAGCGACGTGCCTACGGCGATGCGGGCGATGAAGGAAGGCGCGTGGGACTATCTGGAGAAACCCTGCAGCACCGACCGGCTGGTCGAGGTTCTGTCCAGGGCGCTGGATCACCGCGCACTGGCATTGAAGTCCCGGCATATCGAAAGAGCGCTGCTGCGCAACGATGCCGCCGCGGCCAACTTTCCCGGCCCGTCGCAAGCCATCGAGCTGTTTCGCGATGGGCTTCGCCGGATTGCCGCGACCCGGCGCCACGTGCACGTCTTCGGAGAAGAGGGGGCCGGCAAGAAGCTGGCAGCCTACACGATCAACCGGCTTGAGGCAGAGCCTGCCCGGTATCTGCAGATGAACCTGCGCACCGCCTCTGACAGCGCGATCCGCGATCTGCGCGTGCCCGAGGGTCCGGTGGATTTCTCTTGCAAGTCCATTGATCTGGCGACGCCGTCGCAACAACAGGATCTGCTGGACCTGCTGGCCCGGGAACCTGACCTGCGCCTGCTGACCTCGTCGACTGCGGCCCTGGCGTCGCTGGGTCCCACGGTGCTGGTCGAGGACGTGATGATCGACGGCGCCTATTTCGAGATCCGGGTGCCGAATCTTAGCGAACGGCGCGCCGATCTGCCGGAACTGTTCGAGATGCTGCTGCGGCAGACCGCGCGCAGCATGAACTCTGACATGCCCAACATATCCGACAGCACCATGGCGGATGTCCTGTCACATCCCTGGTCGGGAAACCTGCCGCAACTGCGGGCCTATACCATGTCCTTCATGCTGGGTCAGCAGGTCGGCGGCTTCGAGCCGACGCACCAGACGCTGGCCCAGCAGATTGACGCATTCGAAAAGCTGGTCCTGACGGAAACTCTCAGGCGCACCGGCGGCCGCGCCACCGAGGCCGCGCAATCGCTCGGGGTTCCGCGCAACACGCTCTATGATCGGCTGTCGAAGCACGGTATCTCGGCCAAGGATTTCCGGTCGGCCTGACAATCCGGCCTTCGCCCGTGACATGCGCGCCGTCATCGTGCGAGCCTGAACAGGGTGTTAGCCTGCCACTGGGCGGCGCGCGGCGCCCCGTTCCTGCGGCAATGCCCACCTTTCGGCATCGGTCAGGCCGCTACATCACGTAGTTCAGGCCTTGCCGCCCGCCATCGACATAGATCGTTTCACCGGTGATGTAGCTTGCCTTGTCCGACGCAAGGAACGCGACCGTGTCGGCAATCTCGCGCGCCGTGCCGATGCGGCCCAGCGGTGTGCGGCTCAACGCCTTCTTCAGCGCCTCGGGGTCGGCGTTGACGCCCGCCATCATCGCCGTGTCGATCGAACCGGGACCGACGGCGTTGACCCGGATGCCGTGCGGCGCCAGCGCCAGCGAGGCGGCCTTGGTCAGCTGCATGATGCCGCCCTTGGAGGCGCAATAGGCCGGGATGGCCGGAATGGCCAGAACCGCGTTGACCGACGACATGTTGACGACCGAACCGGCGATGCCACGTTCGACCATGGTCCGCGCGGCCCTTTGGGTGGCGGCGAAGGCGCCGATCAGGTTGACGTCCAGAACCTTGCGGAAATCGTCGAGCGAATAGTCAAGGAACGAGCCGGGCAGGGCGATGCCGGCATTGTTGACCAGTGCCGCCACGGGACCTGCCTGTGCCTCTATCCGGTCGAACATCGCGCCGATCTGCGTCGGGTCGCCCATGTCGCAGATCATAGCCATGGTGTTGCCGCCGATCTGTCGCGCAGCGGCGACAACCCCTTCGGCCTCGATATCGCTGACAACCAGCCGAAAGCCGTTCTCGGCCAGCGCCTCGGCGCTGGCCAATCCGATGCCACGGGCGGCGCCGGTGACAAGAGCGATGGGTGTGTCGGTCATGGTTGCGTCTCCGCTGTGTCTGTCAGGTTGATACCGTTGCCGGCCCCGGTACCCTTGTGATGCATCCGGACCCGATATCCAAGCCGAACCATGCGCGGTTGCGTGCTTTGTGATCGCCCTGGCCGCCCTGGCCGCCCCAGCGTTCAGCGGCGCGACACTGCCCGTTCCAGCCGATCCAGTGCGGTCGTCAGCCGGGAGCGGGTGCAGGCGATGTTGAGCCGGGCAAAGCCGATGCCTTGCTCGCCAAAGGCCGGGCCTCGGGTTACCGCCCATTTCGCCCTGCCGCGCAGGAACGCCGTCAACTCTTCCGGCCCCAGCCCCAGCGCGCGGAAATCGAGCCAGAGCAGGAACGTGCCCTCGGGCTCGATCAGCCGGACCGGGGATCGCGCAAGCCGGTCGCGGACCAGTGCGAGGTTACCCTGAACATAGCTGAGGGCGGCGTCGAGCCAAGGCCCGCCCTCGCCATAGGCCGCCTGCATCGCGACGCTGGCAAAGGCGTTGTTCTTGTTGACGGTCAGACGGCTGTTCTCGGCCTGAAACGCCTTGCGCCTGTCGTCGTCGGCGATCACCGTGAACGACGAACAGCAAGCGGCGATGTTGAAGCTTTTGGCGGGCGAGATGCAGGTGACGGAGTTCAGCGCATCCGCCTGTGATAGCGTGGCGAAGGGCGTGTAGGGGTAGCCCGGAAAGGTGATGTCGGCGTGGATCTCGTCGGCCACCACCAGCACCCCGTTGCGGCGGCAGATATCGGCCAGCCTTTCCAGTTCGTCGCGGCGCCAGACCCGGCCCACCGGGTTGTGCGGATTGCACAGATAGAGCATCCGGGTTAGCGGCTCGGCGGCCAGCGCCTCTAGCCCGGCAAAATCCATCTCGTAGTGCCCGGCCGTCAGGATCAACGGGTTGCCGACCACCCGGCGGCCATTCTCGGCGATGATATCGAAGAAATCGAAGAACACCGGGGGCTGCACGATGATGCCGTCGCCCGGGCCGGTGAAAAGCGATGCGGCGATGGCAAGGCTGTTCAGCACGTTGGGCGCACGCAGCACATGGCCGGGGTCTATCTGCCAGCCGTGACGCCCGGCGAACCAGCCGGTCAGCGCCGGCACTAACCTGTCCGGGACCGTCTCATAGCCGAAGATGCCGTGCTGCAGCCGGTCTTGCAAGGCGTCGAGCACCGGCGGCGGGGCGCGGAAATCCATGTCGGCCACGCCGGCGGGGAACAGGTCGGTCCCGTCCGCGCCCAGCACCAAGCGGTGCGGCTTCAGCGCCGGAACCTCGCGCCGGTCGATCTCTTCATCGAAATTGAATTCGGGCGCGCTCATGCGGTTTTGGACCCGTCATCAGCCAGCAGCCAGCCGAAGAACAGCGTTGCCAGCACCGCGGCGACCAGTTGCAACGCGACGAAGGCGGCGATATTGGCCGGATTGATGCCGGCGAAGGTGTCGGAAAAGCCACGCGCGATGGTCACCGCCGGGTTGGCGAAAGAGGTTGACGAGGTGAACCAGTAGGCGGCTGTGATGTAAAGCCCGACCGCCATCGGCACGAAATCGGCCCGCGCTTTGAGACAGGCCAGAATGGTGCCGACAAGGCCGAAGGTGGCGACGAACTCGCCCGCCCATTGGCCGACCCCGGTGCGGTTGGTGGTCGAGGGGTCGAAGATCGGGTTGTCGAACATGACATGCGCCGCGAAGACCCCGGCGATGCCGCCGAAGATCTGCGCCAGCACGAACAGCGCTGCCGCGCCCAACGCGATTTCCTTGCGCAAAAGAAAGCTGAGCGTCACCGCCGGGTTGAAATGCGCGCCCGATATCGGGCCGAACACGGTGATCAGCACCACCAGAATGGCGCCGGTGGGGATGGTGTTGCCCAGAAGGGCGATGGCGAGGTTTCCGTCCGCCAGCCGCTCTGCCATGATACCCGATCCCACCACCGTTGCCAGCAGAGAGAAAGTGCCAAGCCATTCGGCCATCAGTTTGCGTTCCATTGCGGGCTCCTATCCGGTGTCGTCGCTGATCAGGGCGCAGAACCGCCCCATGTCGATATTGCCGCCGGTCACGACGGTGGCGATGGTCTTTGCCTTGATGTCGATCCGGCCGTTCAGAACGGCAGCGATGCCCACTGCGGCGCCGGGTTCGACCACGATCTTGTAGTGATCGAAGGCAAAGCGCATGGCGTGGCGCACCTCGGCGTCGCTGACCGTCAGACCACCGGCCAACAGGTCGCGGTTGATGGCAAAGGTCACCGGGTTAGGGATCGGCGTCATGATCGCATCGCAGATGGTGCGCCGGCCCTTCGGGTTGGCCAGCCGTTCGCCCGCCTGCAGCGACCTCGTGGTGTCGTCGAAAAGCTCCGGCTCGACCGCGTAGACCATCGCGTCGGGAGCCAGGGCTTGGGCAACGATGGCGGCAGAAGCCGTCAACCCGCCGCCGCCGCAGGGGGTCAGAATCGCATCTGGTTTGGCCCGCAGCGCCCCGGCCTGTTCGAAGATCTCCAGCGTCACCGTGCCGGCACCCGCCAGCACATGCGGGTCGGCGCTGGGCGGCACGTGGATGCGACCGGTTTCGGCCATCAGCCCAGTGACCACATCGTCGTAATTCTCGGTGTCGCGGTCATAGGTGGCGATCTCGGCGCCCAGTTCCCTGACCGCCTGCACCTTTGCCGCGGGCGCATCGCCGGGCATCACGATCAGCGCCGATGTGCCCAGGATCTGCGCCGCCCGCGCCACGCCCAGCGCGTGGTTGCCGGAACTGTAGGTGATCGCCCCACGCGCGCGCTCCTCAGCGCTCATCTGCAGAATGCGCCAATAAGCGCCCCGGATCTTGAACGCGCCGGTGCGCTGGGCGCACTCGGCCTTGATCAGCAGCCGCCCGCCAAGCGCCTGGTTCACATCCGGGTTCTCAAGCAGCGGTGTGCGCGTGGCAACCCCGCCCAGCGCAACGCCCGCCTGCCGCACATCTTGCAGCGAGACCGGGTGAGCGGTGGCTTGTTGTTGCGGGTTCATGTTGCCTCGACATCCGCCGCGATCTGGAACACCGCGTCGCCGCGCCGGACCTGACCAAGGCTGCGTTTGCACAGCACCATGCCCTGGTATTCGGACCGCACCGGGTCGGGCGCCTGCCATGGTGTGTCGGGGTGGTGGACCATCCCGACGGTTTCACCCTCTGCCACCGGGTCGGCGATGTCCTTGAACGGTTCGAACAGGCCCGCCTCAGAGGTAAAGACCGAGCCCCGCGCGTTCAACTCTCTGGTCCCCTGTGCGGCATCCGGGGTATATGAGGGCAGCATGTCCAGCGCGTGCAGCACCCGGCGCAGGCCCCGCTCGGTTCGCCGCAGGACATCGCGCGACACCGCCCCGCCGCCACCCAGTTCGGCCATGATACCGGTGACACCCTTGCGGTTGGCCGCCCCCAGAGCCGTGCGCGCCGTCGATTTCGGGCCTCCGCCACCGGTGAAGACCCAAGTATAGGGCAGATCGAACGCCGCCTGCAGCGTCTTCAGTCTGGCCGCTTCGGTCTCGTCATGCCCCGGCCCGCGCAGCAATGTCGGCGGGTAGCAGAGAGACGTTCCGCCCGAATGCAGATCCACCATGTGATCCGCCATGGGCATCAGAACGCTCTCGACGTAATGCGCGATCATATGGGTCGGCGTACCGCCGGGGTCGCCCGGAAAGGCGCGGTTGAGGTTGCCCTCGTCGATCGGCGAGGTCCTCAGACCCGCTTCGGCCGCGGGGAAATTGACCATGGTCAGGATGATGATCCGCCCGCGGATCTGGTCGGGCGTCAGGCTGTGCACCAGCTTGGTCAGCGCGATCTGGCCCTCGTACTCATCCCCGTGCACCCCCGCCAGCATCAGTAGCGTCGGCCCTTTGCCGTTGGTCAGCACCGTAACCGGCACCGGCAGCCAGCCATAGGCCGACCGGTGCACCGAGTGCGGCAGACGCAGGAAACCGGTCTGCCGTCCCGGGGCCTCGAAATTGACCTCGGATGTGATCAGGGTGCCGGGCATGTGCCCGGATCAGCCGCAGGCGCCGCTGTCGTCCGCGGCCGCAAGCTCGGACAGAACCCCGGCCGTCCAGCATTCATCGGCACCCGCCGATTCCCGCATGGTCAGGGCAAAGACATAGCCGATCTCGGCATCCGTGGCGCCGGCGGCTTTTGAGCCTTTGAAGTGCTTGCGCACGCAGGGCGCCGACCGGCCCTTGATCGACAGCGCAAAGCGCAGCAATTCGTCTGTCTTCTTGTCAAACGGGCGCGCGGCGTCAAGCTTGGCATCCACCTTGTCGAGCGCGGTGCCGAAATCGGCCATGTTGTCTCGCAGAATTCCCATGTCGTTCTCCTGGTCGGGGTCATTTCGGCAATTACCGAATTGATGTCCGGGCTACAGCCGGGGGCAGTTCTTGTCAACCTTCGATATTTCGGGTAATAACGAATTATGGATCAGGAAGCCGCAATCGGCGCCTTTGCCGCCTTGGCGCAGGCCTCGCGTATGGCAATCTTCCGGCTGCTTGTGCGGGCCGGGCCAGATGGGTTGCTGGTTGGCGAGATATCCCGTCGGCTGGGCATCGTGCCATCGACATTGTCGGGGCACCTGTCGGTGCTGAAACGGTCCGGGCTGCTGCGTGCCACCCGGCATCAGCGAGAGATCCACTATTCCGCCAACCTGTCGGCGGTGAACGATCTGGTGGGGTTTCTGCTGTCGGACTGCTGTGATGGGCGGCTCGACAACTGTTCCGAGATTATCTCGCTGCTGAAACCGGCCTGACCTCGGAAACTCTGCCGCCAGACCTGTGCCGCCAGCGCCAGCCCGGCGGCGGCGGGCAAGGTGGTGGAAAATCCCAAAAGGTCGGAAAAAATCCCCAAAACCGCCCCGCCGGCGGCGGCAGAGCCGATGCCGACCATGCCCCAGATACTCATCACGCGCCCGCGAATGTTGTCATCGACATCCATCTGGATCACGCTCTGGCAGAATATCCCGATCGCCGTTGCGAAAAAGCCAACCGCGCCGACCAGCACCAGCGCGCCGAGCCATGTCGGGTTGAGCCCCAGCCCAGACACCCCGAGCAGTCCCAGACCGGTCATGGCATAGACCCGCATCGGCAGCGGCGCCGGGCTGCGGCCGGTCAGAACCGCCACGGTCAAACCGCCCAGCAACGCACCGAAACCCGCCGCCGAGGTCAGCATGCCCAGCCATGCGGCACCCCGGTTCAGCACCCCGTCGGCCAGAACCGGCAGTATTTCCAGTGTGCCCCGGAGGAAGAAGGACACCAGCGCGCTGAGAAACAGCGCCTGGCGAATGACCGCGTGCCCACGCACATGGGTTATTCCCTCCATCAGCGCGGCAAAGAAGGCAGGCGGGGCGTCTTGTTGCGAACTGCGCGACCGCAGACGGATGACGGACAGCGCCGCGAGGAACGGCAGGTAGCAGGCCGCGATGACAACAAGCGCCCCATCCACGCCGTAGCGCGCGATCAGCCAGCCGCCGATGGCCGGGCCTGTCAGGCGGGCGAGGTTGAAATTGGCCGCCGTCAGCATCACCACCGACCCGATCATCGGACGCTCGACCAGTCGTGGCCCCAGCGACATGCGGATCGGTCCGTTCGCCGCCAGCGTCAGACCCGCGGCGGCGGCATAGGCCACAAGCTGCACCTGTCCCAGCGTCTCCAGCCGGTTCAGCACCAAAAGCGACAGCGCCAGGCACAGCTGCACCGACTGGGTGATCAGCGAGGCGTGACGCAGGTTGATCCGGTCGGCCAGCACACCAAAGATCGGTCCGGCCACCATCGCGGGTGAAAAGTAAAGAAATGCGATCAGGCCGACGAAACTGGCAGAGCCGGTAATGTCCCAGGCGATCCAGCCTACGGTGACCCGCAGCATCCACAGCGGGTTCAGAGCACAGAGATTGCCGGCAAGATAGGTCCGGAAATTGCCGGATTTGAGCGCTGAAAGGTTCATCTGTCCCGGTGGCCGCGATTTCGCCTGTTGACCCTTGGCAGGGTGTAAAGGTCCAAGTTACAAACCCCGGGGGGCCGGGGTGGTGCGCCAGACGAAATCGGCGGCATGGGCGCTGATCGCCTTGGCGGTCCTGTTGTTGGTCATCCGGTGCTGCGGTCAGGACATGCGGCCACGTCAACCTCTCGGTTGCCGGAAGATCCAATTCGATCAGGCACCGGGCCTACGGGTTTGCTCTGTTGCTCATCATCTGGCCCTGCCCCCCCGCGGGGTTAGCCGAGCAGCGTGTTGAGGTGGCTGACCACGCTGCGGGCCAGCGCGCCGGGCTCATATCCGCCTTCGAGCATCGACAGGAACCGGCCCTGTGCGTGGGCCTTGGCGATGTCGTGCAGGGCCGTTGTAAGCCAGGCGTAATCGGCCTCGGACAGGGCAAGCCCGGACATGTCGTCCAGAACATGGGCATCGAAACCGGCAGAGACGAACAGGAACTCCGGCTGGAACCGGTCGAGCGCGGGAAGCCAGTGTTCGGCGATGGCGGCGCGAAACTCGTCGCCGCCGGTGCCAGAGGGCAGCGGGACATCGACCAGGTTCTCGGTGTCCGACCCGTGGCCGGTGAAGGGATAGAAGGGATGCTGGAAGGACGAGCAGAACAGCACCCGCGGATCGCCCGCGAAGATGTCTTCGGTGCCGTTGCCGTGATGCACGTCGAAGTCGACGATGGCGACGCGGCTCAGCCCGTGCGTCTCCAGCGCGTGCGCGGCGGCTACGGCGACATTGTTGAACAGGCAAAACCCCATGGCTTTGCCCCGTTCCGCGTGATGACCCGGCGGGCGGATGCCGCAAAACACCGGATCGGCCGAAGCCTTCATGATCAGATCGACACCCAGAACCCCGGCCCCGGCAGAACGCAGCGCGGCGTCGAGCGTGCCGGGCGACATCACCGTGTCGCCGTCGATCTCGACCGAGCCTTCGGTCGGAGCCATGGCGAAAACCCGGTCGACATAGGCCTGGTCATGGGCCCGGATCAGCTGGTCGCGGGTGGCCTTGGGCGCGTCGTGGTGGCGAAGCACGAAATCGAGCCCCGACATGATCAGCTGGTTCTGGATCGCATCCAGCCTTTGCCTGGTGTCCGGGTGCAGGGATCCTGTGTCGTGGCGCAGACAGTCGGGGTGCGAGATATATGCAAGCATGGTGTGGCTCCTATAGCCAGCGGTCGACAAGCATCACGCCCCGGTCTTCCGGGTCGAGACGCTCCGAGAACCCCAGCTCGTCCATGAGTTCCAGCATGTGGGCGTTGTTTTTCAGGACGGTTCCCTCGATCCTGGTCAGCCCGTGATCACGCGCCGCCTCCATCAGGGCCTTCATCAGCCGGGTGCCGATGCCCTGGTGTTGCACCCGGTCCGACACCACGATGGCGAACTCGCAAGAGGTGTTGTCGGGGTTGATCACATAGCGCGCGACGCCGACCTGTTGCGCAGAACCACAATTGTCGGTCATCGCCACCAGCGCCATTTCGCGGCGATAGTCGATCTGGGTGAAGCGTACCAGCATTTCCGGGCTAAGCTCGTTCATCGCGCCCATAAAGCGGAACCGCTTGGCCTCGGGCGAAAGCTCGCGCACGAAGCTGGCCTCGCTTTCGGCGTCCTCGGGGCGGATCGGACGGATGGTCAGCGGGGTGCCGTCCGACAGGTGGTGGCGGGCCACAAGATGCCGTGGATAGGGGTGGATCGCGACGTGGTCGTAGGGGCCATCCTTGGCCGGCGGCCGGGCGATGGCGATGCGTGCGTCGACCGCGATCACGCCATCGGGCCCGGCAAAGAGCGGGTTGATGTCCAACTCGGTGATCTCGGGCAGTTCGCAGACCATGTCCGACACCCGCAGCAGCACGTCGATCACCGCGTCATGGTCGACGGCGGGCCGGTCGCGGAAGGCGTCGAGCAGCCGCGAAACCCTGGTGCGGTTGATCAGCCGGCGGGCCAGAACCGCGTTTAGCGGCGGCAGCGAAACAGCGCTGTCGCGCAATATCTCGACCATGGTGCCGCCGGCGCCGAACAGGATGGCGGGTCCGAAAATCGGGTCGCGGCTGGCGCCTATGACCAGTTCGCGGGCATCCTCGACATGCGCCATCGCCTCTACCGTGACGCCGAGGATCTCTGCATCGGGGCGCGCGGCGTGGGCCTGATCGGTGATCTCGCGGAACGCCAGTTTCGCGTCGGCGGAATTCATGATGCCGATCCGGACGCCGCCGACGTCGGATTTATGCGGGATCTGCGGCGAATTGATCTTCATCGCCACCGGAAAACCCACGGTCTGGGCCGCCACCAGCGCGTCATCGGCGTCGTCGGCTTCGAGTGTGATGTTGATCGGAATGCCGAAGGCCCGCAGGATCGCCTTCGACTCGGTGTCCGACAGCATGCCGCGCCCTTCGGCCAGGGCGGCGTTGACGATCATCCGGGCGCCCTCGATGTTGTGGGCGTCGCCATCCGACAGCGGCCCCGGGGTTTCCAGCGCCAGATGCCGGTTGCGGTTGTGCTGGGCGAGGTAGGAAAACGCCTCGACCGCGCGTTCGGGCGTGGTGAAATCCGGAATGCCGCTGGCCGACAGCAGCTTGCGCCCTTCTGCCACGGCGGTTTCGCCCATCCAGCAGGCCAGCACCGGCTTGCGGTTGCGCGGCGGGATGGCGTCGATCACGGCCTGTGCCGCCGCCGTCGCTTCGGTCATGGCCTGCGGGGTCAGCATTACCAGAACGCCGTCGAACCCCGGATCCGCCAGCGCGGCTTTCATGGCGGCGCCGTATTGCTTTGGCGTTGCATCGCCCAGCACGTCGATCGGATTGGCCTTTGACCAATGGGCGGCAAGCGACTTGTCGAGTGCCGCCAGCGTCTCTTTCGCAGGCTGGGGCAGTTCGATGGTCAGATCGCCGGACCGGTCGGCGGCCAGAACCCCCGCGCCACCGCCGTTGGTGATGATCCCCAGCCGGTTGCCCCGGGCCCGCATGTTGGCCGACAGTATCTCGGCGGCGGCGAAGAGCTGGCCAAAGGTCTTTGCCCGCACCGCCCCGGCCCGGCTGAGGGCTGCGTCAAACACCGCGTCGTCGCCAATCAGCGCCCCGGTATGGGTGTGCGCGGCCTTCGAGCCCTGAATGTGGCGCCCGGTCTTCAGTACTACCACCGGCTTTGAGCGCGCAGCCCCGCGCAGCGCAGAGATGAAAGACGGCGCGTCGCGCACTCCCTCGGCATATAGCAGGATCGCGCTGGTCTTTGGGTCGGTGGCCAGAAACTGCATCACGTCGCCGAAATCGATATCCAGCGAGTTGCCCAGGCTCACCAGCGCCGAAAAGCCCAGATGATGCGGCTCGGCCCAGTCGGCGATGGCCGAGCACAGCGCGCCGGATTGAGAGATCAGCGCCAGTTGGCCTTTGGGCGTGGTGGCGCGCAGAAACGTCGCGTCAAGCCCGATCCAGGGCCGCACCAGACCGACGCAGTTCGGCCCGATCAGCCGCACGTTGCCGCGCCGCGCTGTGTCGCGCAGCTTTTTGGCCAGGTTCTGGCCTGGTGTGCCCGCCTCGCCGAACCCGGCCGACAGCACGATGGCGTTGCGGGTGCCGGCCTCGGCGCATTGCTGGACGATGCCGGGCACGGTTTTCGCCGGCGTGGCGATGACGGCAAGGTCGATCTCTGTATCCGCTTTTTCCAGCGTCGCAAAGCAGGCCCTTCCCAGCACCTCTTTGTATTTGGGATTGATCGGAACCATCGGCCCCTTGAAGTCGCCGGAGACCAGCTTGGCGAACACCCGGGTGCCGACGCTGGCGGGTTTTTCGCTGGCCCCGAACACCGCGACCGAGCGGGGATTGAACATGAGATCGAGCTGGCTGCGGTCCATTCGGACTGTTCCTGATTTTTTGTAAGAAAACGTGTCAGGCCGTGGGCGGCCTGACACTCCGGACCGCTTGTTGCCCCGGCCCACGTCTAGGCGCCTTGACCTCTATCAAGGTTACCCGACGTACAGGTGCTAGGTTGTGGTCGCGGATGCGCCGAATGGCAATGATATCACCAGAACCGGGTTTGACCCCGGCGCAGAGTGGTTTGCCGCCTTGCATGAAGAACCGAACGGGATTGATTCGTTGACGTTGCAAACCCACACTTCTGAAACCGCTGCGGTTGCAGAGATATGCGGTGGATTCGACAATGATCCGCACCGCATGCTGGACATCTTGCGTCAGGTTCAAGAGCGGTATTGCTGGATTTCGCCCCAGGCCATGCGGGTGATAGCAGACCTGACCGGTCTGACGCCGATCGCGGTCGAGGGTGTTGCCAGTTTCTATTCCTTCCTGTCGCTTTCTTTGCGGGGGCGGGTGACGATCCGGCTGTGCGACGATATCATCGACCGGTTTTCCGGGCTCGGGGCGATCACCGAGGCCTTTGAGACCGGTCTGGGGATCAAGGTCGGGGGAACCTCGGCAAACGGCGCCTTCTCGCTGGAATTCACGCCCTGCATCGGGCTGTGCGACCAGGCGCCGGCGGCGATGGTGGGCGACGTGGTCCTGACCGCGCTGACACCACAAAAGGCCAGCCGGATCGCCGAAGCACTGAAGGCCGGCCAATCGCCCGAAGATCTGGTGTCGCAACGGTTCGGTGACCTGTCGCCCCATGAACGTGCCGAACGCATGGTCGAAAACAACATCCGTCACGCCGGCGCGGTCTTGCTTGGCCCGGTTGCGGCCGATGCGGGGCTGCGCAATGGGCTGGACCTCAGCCCGCCACAGATCATCGACACGGTCGAGGCGAGCGGGCTGCGGGGCTGTGGCGGGGCCGGGTTCACCACCGGGCGAAAATGGCGGATGGCGGCGACCGAGCAGGCCGAACGCCGCTTTGTCATCTGCAACGCCGACGAGGGCGAGCCGGGAACCTTCAAGGATCGGGTATTGCTGACCGAGCGCCCCCATCTGCTGATCGAGGGCATGACCATAGCCGCGCGCGCCGTGGGCGCGTCCCAAGGCATTGTCTATCTGCGCGGCGAATACGTCTATTTGCGCGACCACATAGAGGCGGTGCTGGCCGACCGCCGCGCGCGGGGGCTGTTGGGCAAGGCGATTCTCGGCGCCGACGGGTTCGATTTCGACATCCGTCTGCAAATGGGTGCCGGGGCTTATATCTGCGGCGAGGAAGGCGCGCTGATCAGCTCTTGCGAGGGGTTGCCGGGCGAGCCCAAGACCCGGCCGCCTTATCCGGTGACACGCGGCTATCTGGGGTTCCCGACTGTGGTCAACAACGCAGAAACCTTCTGCCACGCCGCCCGCATCCTCGACCGCGGCGCAAGGTGGTTCTCTGCCATGGGATGCCAGGGCAGCCACGGCACCAAGCTGTTCAGCGTCTCGGGCGATTGCCTCAACCCGGGTATCTACGAGTTGCCCTATGGCCAAACCGTGCAGGAACTGCTGGAAATGGCCGGCGCAGAGGACGCGGCGGCGGTGCTGGTCGGTGGTCCCAGCGGCACCATGATTGGCCGCGACACCTTTCACCGGCGGCTCTGCTTCGACGACCTGGCCACCGGCGGCGCGGTGGTGGTGTTCTCGCACCGGCGCAATATCCTGGAGATCGTCGAATACTACATGTCGTTCTTCGTGCATGAAAGCTGCGGCTACTGCACCCCCTGCCGGGTCGGCAACGTATTCCTGCAAAAGGCCATCGGCAAGTTCCGCGACGGCAAGGCCAACCCCGGGGACATCGACTATCTCAGGGACCTGTCGTCGACGATCATCGAGACCAGCCGTTGCGGCCTTGGCATGACCTCGCCCAACCCGATCCTTTCGACGCTGGAAAACTTTCCGCTGGTCTATTCCGCCATGGTCAAGCCCACCAGGGACCGCATCCGCGACACCTTCGATATCCAGTCGGCCATCGACGGCGCGCGCAAGCTGGCCAGGCGGCGCAGCCACATCTTCGATAGGGATTTCACCGAGTGACCGCGTTCAGATTCACCATCGACGGGGTCGAGATCGACGCCCGCGAAGGCCAGACCATCATGGAGGCCGCCGACGAGGCAGGCATATACATCCCCCGGCTGTGCGATCATGAGGGGCTGCGGCACCAGGGCTCGTGCCGGGTCTGCACCGTCAAAGCGGGCGGGCGCAGCGTTTCGGCCTGCACCCAGCCCGCCGCCGCCGGGCAAGAGGTCGAGAACGAGACGCCTCATCTGGGCAAGCTGCGCCGGGATCTGGTCGAGATGCTGTTTCACGAGGGCAATCACCTGTGCCCGATCTGCGAGGCCAGCGGCAATTGCGAACTGCAGGCCATGGCCTATCGGCTGGATATGACCGCGCCCACCAAGTTCCCTTATCTCGAACCCTGCCGGGCGCTTGACGCCAGCCACCCCGACATCGCGCTGGACCGCAACCGCTGCATTTCCTGCGGCCGCTGCATCCGCGCCAGCCAGGATGTCGATGGCAAGGGCGTGTTCGGATACGTGGGCCGCGGTATCCACCGTCATGTGGGTCTAAGTGCCGAAGATCTGGCCGGAACCGACGCCAAACTCGCCGACTTCGCCATCTCGCCAGAGGTCTGCCCGGTCGGCTGCATCATCCGCAAACGCGTCGGTTTCGCCACGCCCATCGGCGAGCGTGAATTCGACAAGGGGCTGATCGGCCACGAGATCGAGGAGCGGCGCCATGAGTGAGCCGCCACGCGCCCGCATCGCAACCGCCTCGCTGGCGGGTTGTTTCGGCTGCCACATGGCGATCCTCGACATGGATGAACGGCTGATCGAGCTGACGAAGCTGGTCGAGATCGACCGCTCTCCGCTGACCGACATCAAGTCGTTCACCCGCCGCGCCGATATCGGCATCATCGAGGGCGGCTGCTGCAACGAGGAAAACGTGCACGTTCTGCGCGATTTCCGGCGCAACTGCGACGTGCTGATCGCGCTGGGGCAATGCGCGATCATGGGCGGGCTGCCGGCGATGCGCAACGCCATCATGCATTCCGACGAGCCCTTGCGCGAATGCCTCGAAGAGGCGTTCATTTCCGGGCGCAACATTCGCAACACCACCCACAACATCCCCAACGACCCGGCGCTGCCGCTTTTGCTGGACGAGGTCTATGCCTGTTCGGAAGTGGTAGAGATCGACTATC
The DNA here is from genome assembly GCA_024226455.1 of Paracoccaceae bacterium. Classification (GTDB taxonomy): domain Bacteria; phylum Pseudomonadota; class Alphaproteobacteria; order Rhodobacterales; family Rhodobacteraceae; genus JAAELR01. The sequence goes on along the minus strand of JAAELR010000120.1, from coordinate 8,348 downwards.
AGATCCCCGGCTGCGCGCCTTCGGGCGATATCATATTCGACACGCTCAGCCGCCTTCTGACCGGCAGGTTCCGCGGCTTTGGGCGCGACATGATCAAGTTTGACTAGAGGCGCCCGGCAATGGCTGAACCCAGACTGATAGAAATCTCTCCCGTTACCCGGGTCGAGGGCCACGGCAAGGTTACCATTCACTTGGACGCCGAAGGTCAGGTTGACGAGGCGCGGCTGCATATCGTCGAGTTCCGCGGCTTTGAACGGTTCATCCGCGGGCGGCTTTTGTGGGAAGTGCCGGTGATCGTGCAGCGGCTCTGCGGCATCTGTCCGGTCAGCCACCATCTGGCCGCCGCCAAGGCGATGGACCAGATCGTCGGGGTAGATGAGTTGCCCCCCACCGCCGAAAAGATGCGCCGACTGATGCATTACGGGCAGGTGATGCAAAGCCATGTGCTGCATTTCTTCCACCTCGCCGCGCCCGACCTTCTGTTCGGCTTCGGCGCGCCCGCCGATCGGCGCAACATCTTCGAGGTGCTGCGTCAGGAACCCGAACTGGGCCGCCGCGCCATCCTGATGCGCAAGTTCGGGCAAGAGATCATCGAGGCCACCGCCGGTAAGAAAGTACACGGCACCGGTGCCATACCCGGCGGCATCAACCGCAATCTGTCGCTGGAAACCCGCGACGGGTTCCTTGCCCGGATCGACGAAATGCAGGACTGGGCGTTGGACGCGGTGGCGCTGGCGCGCGACTACACGATGTCGCACGCCACGCTGGTCGACAGCTTCGCCGCCTTTCCGTCAAGCTACATGTCGCTGGTGCGCGGCGGCGACGGGGCGCTCGACCTCTACCACGGCAACCTGCGCGCGCTCGACGCCTCGGGCAGCACGATCTTCGATCAACTCGACTATACTCGCTACATGGACGTGCTGGTCGAGGATGTGCGCCCGTGGTCCTATATGAAATTCCCCTATATCCGCGATATCGGGGCTCAGACCGGCTGGTACCGCGTTGGCCCGCTGGCCCGGATGAACACCGTTGGGTTCATCGACACGCCGCTGGCCAATGCGGCCCGCACCGAGTTGCTGGCCGGTGACGGCGAGGGGCTGAACCACGCCATTCTCGGCAACCACTGGGCCCGCATGGTCGAGGTGCTGCACTGCGTCGAGAAGATCCGCGAACTGCTGCACGACCCCGACCTGCAGGGCACCGACCTGAAGGCAACTGGCGAACGCCGGCAGTCCGGCATCGGCGTCATCGAGGCGCCGCGCGGCAACCTGATCCATCACTACGAGGTCGATGAGAACGATCAGGTCACCTATTGCAACCTGATCGTTTCGACCACCCACAACAACGAAGGCCTGAACCGCGCCGTCAGGGATGTGGCTGTCAAGCAGCTTTCGGGGCAGGCGCAGATCACCGAAGGCATGCTGAACCATATCGAAGTGGCGATTCGCGCCTATGACCCATGCCTTTCCTGCGCCACCCACGCGCTGGGCCAGATGCCGCTGCAGGTAGAGCTTTATGATGCGGGCGGCGGCCTGCTCGACGCCCGGAACACATCCGGGTGATGCTGCTGATCGGCTATGGCAATCCGGGGCGCGGCGACGACGGGCTGGGGCAGGCCCTTGCCGCCCGGATAGAGGCCGCGTGCTTGCCGGGGGTACAAGTTCTGGCCGATTATCAACTGACGGTGGACCATGCGCCGCCCGTGGCGGCGGCGGACCGGGTGGTGTTTGCCGACGCACTGATGAAATCCGACGCGCCGTTCGAATTCGACCCGGTGACGGCGCGGGACACCGGAGATCTGACAAGCCACAGCCTGAGGCCGGGTGCGGTTCTGTCGCTGGCCGAAACCCTGTTCGGCGCGACACCCCGGGCTTGGGTTCTGGGCATAACCGGCACCGGGTTTGGCGAGGTCAAAGAGGGGCTCAGCCCCGACGCCCTGGGTAATCTCGACCGGGCAGAGGGTTTCATCCGGAAATGGATCGTCAACACCGCCTGATCGCGCCGCCTTGATCTGCGTCATGGGCGCGGCCCGGGGCCTCGCCGATTATCGGTGCCATGATTGAATATCGAATCCATGGCCGTGGCGGGCAGGGCAATGTCGCCGCCGCCTATCTTCTTGCCGCCGCTGCGTTCCAGGCCGGCTGGTATTGTCAGGCCTTCCCGGCTTTCGGCGCCGAGCGGCGCGGCGCGCCTGTGGCGGCCTTCGTGCGGGTCGATACGGCGCCGATCACCCTGCGCTCGCAGGTCCGCAATCCGCATTTTCTGATCGTTCAGGACAGCTCGTTGCTGCAAGACCCGAAGATAACGCAGGGCCTGCGCCAGGGCGGCGCCATGCTGGTCAATTCGACCACCCCCGAGACAGAGGTCGCCGGGCAGTTCGGCTGCCGGGCCGTTTGCCTTGATGCCACCGCCATGGCGATCGAAGAGATCGGCCGTCCGATCCCGAACACCGCGCTGCTTGCCGCACTTCTGGCCCTGACCGACCGCTTCCCGCCAGAGGCGCTGGCAACGGCGCTGGCGGGGCGATTCCATGGAGAGCTGCTGGACAGGAACCTGGCGCTGGTGGAGCGGGCGGCAAAGGCCGTGCCCAAGGCTGCCTGGGCAAAGGAGAGTGCCGATGCGTGAAGCTCTGGAAGGCTCTCAGGCAATCGCCCGCGCCGTCAGCCTGTGCGAACCCGACGTGGTCGCGGCCTATCCGATCACGCCGCAGACCCATATCGTAGAGAATCTGTCGAAACTGGTGGCCGATGGCGATCTGCATACCGAATTCGTCAGCGTCGAATCGGAGTTTTCGGCAGCCTCAGTAGCGCTTGGCGCCGCTGCCGCCGGGGCCCGAGCCTATACCGCGACCGCCAGCCAGGGTGTGCTGCTGATGGCAGAGGTCCTGTTCAACATCGCCGGCCTGCGCCTGCCGATGGTGATGACCGTGGCCAACCGCGCGGTCTCGGCGCCGCTGTCGATCTGGAACGACCACGCCGACAGCATGGCGGTGCGCGACAGCGGCTGGATCCAGCTGCACGCGGCCAGCAACCAAGAGGCGGTCGACACCACTATCCAGGCCTTCCGCATCACCCAGCAAACCGAATTGCCGGTGATGGTCTGCATGGATGGCTTCATCCTGACCCACACCATGGAACCTATCGACCTGCCCTCGATCGACGAGGTGCGCGCCTGGCTGCCGCCGCTGGAGTTCGACCGGCAGCTCGACCCCGAAGACCCGCGCTCGGTGGGCATGCTGGTGACGCCAGACTTTTTCCCAGAGGTGCGCCATTCGCACCACACGGCGATGCGCAAGTCGTTGGAGGTGATAGAGACGACAGATGCCGATTTTGCCCAGGCGTTCGGTCGTGCCTCGGGCGGGCTTTTGACCGTCGAGGGCGATGTCACCGCAAGGGTGGGCATCGTCGCCATGGGCTCTACGGTGGGCACCCTGCAGGCCGGCATGGCGCATTACGCCGCCGAGGCGGCGGGGCCGGCGCTGCTGATCAAGCTGCGCAGCTACCGCCCGTTCCCGGCCCGCGCCCTGCGCGACGCGGTTCGGGGGCTGGACACCGTGATCGTGATCGACCGGGCCATTTCGCCCGGCATGGGCGGCATTCTGGGAACCGAGGTCGCCGCGGTGCTGGCAGGCATGCCGGACGCGCCGAAACTGGTGAACCACGCGCTGGGCCTCGGCGGGCGCGACATACCAGAGACCATCTATTCCGACCTGCTGGCCGCGATCCGCGACCCCGATGCCCCCGCCTTCTCGGTGTTCGACGCCGACATGGAAAAACTGCCGCCGGAGGACCGCTGATGTCTGACGAAACCCGTCTTACCGAGCTGCGGCAGAAATTCGGCCGCCAGCCTGCTGCGCCCGACGAAACCACGGGCGCAGAGCCGACCCCTCGCGAGGCGCAGCCGCGGTTTCGCGGGCTCGAGTCCGGCCACCGCGCCTGTCAGGGCTGTGGCGAGGCGCTGGCCGCGCGGCTGGTGATGGAATGCGCCGGTCCCGACGTGATGGTGGCCAACGCCACGGGGTGCCTGGAGGTCTTCACCACCGCCTGGCCCGAAAGCGCCTGGCGGGTGCCCTGGGCGCATTCGCTGTTTGAAAACGCCGCCGCCGTGGCGTCCGGCATGGAGGCGGCGATGAAGGCCAGGGGCCGCAACACCAAGGTGCTGGCCTTCGGCGGCGACGGCGGCACCTACGATATCGGCTTTCAGGCGCTCAGCGGCATGCTGGAACGCTACCACAACGTGCTCTACGTCTGCTACGACAACGAAGCCTACATGAACACCGGCATCCAGCGATCGTCCTCGACCCCGCACGCGGCGACCACGACGACCTCGCCGGCCGGGCGCGAACGCATGGGCAAGCGGCACCTCAAGAAGGATCTGCTTTCCATCATCGCCGCGCATCACATCCCCTATGCGGCCTCGGCCTCGGTCGCTTTCCCGCAGGATCTGCAACGCAAGGTACGTTACGCCATGGGCATCGACGGGCCGACGTTTCTGGTGGTGCACTCGCCCTGCCCGCTGGGCTGGCGCCACGAAAGCCGGCTGACCATCAACGTGGCGCGGCGTGCGGTGGAATGCGGGCTGTTCCCGCTGGTAGAGCTGGAGCGTGGCTCGCTGACCAACGTCATGCCGATCCGCGACCAGCGCCCCGTCACCGACTATCTGCAACTGCAGGGCCGGTTCGCGCATCTCTTCGGCGACGATCCCAGGGCGCAGCAAAAGCGCGACCACCTGCAGGCTCTGGCCGATTACAACGTTCAGGTCTACGGGCTGACCGGCGCCGGGCCGGACCCCGCCGACACCGGCGGTGCCGCCGCCGTGGGCCGCAGCGGTGTCGCGGCAGGGAGGCGCTGAGATGACAGTTCTGACACGCGGCGCATACGGGCTGCCGGGCACCTCGCTGGCCTACAAAACCGGCAACTGGCGGTCGACGGAAAGACCGGTGCATGTGCACGCCAAGGCGCCCTGCCATGCGGCCTGCCCGGCGGGCGAGGACCAGCAGGCCTGGTTCGCGAAACTGCAGGAGGGGCGTGCCGAAGAGGCTTGGCAGGTACTGGTCGCCGCCAACCCGCTGCCCGGTGTCACCGGGCGGGTCTGCCCGCATCCCTGCCAGAACGCCTGCAACCGCAAGACCATGGACGGAGCGCTGGCGATCCACAATGTCGAACGCTGGCTGGGCGATGAGGCCATAGCCCAGGGCTGGACCCACCCGGTTGCCGAGCCCGCGCCCGACGCACCCGTGGTCGCCATCGTCGGCGCCGGTCCCGCGGGCCTTTCCGCGGCATACCACGCCCTGCGCCACGGGTTGCGCGCGGCGCTCTACGAGACCGCGCCAGAGGCCGGCGGCCTGTTGCGCTCGGCGATCCCGCGTACCCGGCTGCCGCGCCACTTGCTCGATGCCGAAATCGGGCGCCTGCTGTCGCTGCCCGGAATAGAGATCACCTACCGCGCCCGTCTGGGCCGCGATGTCTCGGTCGAGGAACTGGCTAGCGATCATGCGGCAGTCTGCCTTGCGCCCGGCTGTCAGCAGGGCCGCGCCTGGGACGTCGCCGGTGCCCTGCCGTCGGACCATCACGAGGGGCTCGCCCTGCTAAGGGAGTTCATGGACCACGGGCAGTTTCCCCCTGCCAGCCGTATCGTGGTGCATGGCGGCGGCAACACCGCCGTGGACCTTTGCCGCCTGATGAAACGCTCTGGCGTGCAACAGGTGACACTGATCACCGCCTCGGGCCTGCCCGGCCCGCAAACCGCGCCCGACGACGTGCTCAACGTGGTGCCGCGCGAACTGGACGAGGCGCTCGAGGAAGGTATCGAGATCGTACCGCACGCCACCGTCAACCGCCTGATCATGCGCGGCAGCAAGGTGATCGGCGCCGAGGTCGCCAGCCTGCGCAAAGAGCGCGGCGCCGATGGCCGCACCCGCCGGGTCACCTTTGAAGGCACCGAGCGGGTGATCGATGTGGACATGGTCATCCCTTGCATCGGCGAACTGGTTGACCCCGAAGGGCTGGAGCCGCTGGTCGACCGTGGCTACCTGCGCCCCGGCGACACCTGGGGACGGTTGCAGGACAATCTCTATGCGCTGGGCGACGCGCGCGGCGACCGCGGCACCGTTGCCGAGGCGGTCGGCGACGGGCGCCGGGCCGCAGAGGCGATTGCAGCGCGGCTTGCGGGCGCCGAGCCCGAAGCCGACGACCGCGGTGAGTTGACCGCCGAGGGGCTGAACCCGGTCTACTACGAAGGCGCCCCGCGCTCGACCGCGCCGAAACTGGCGGTGCAGCAGCGCGGCTTCGACACCGAGATCGAGGGCGACATCGGCCGGGCCGCGGCGCTGGCCGAGGCGCAAAGATGCCTGTCCTGCGGCAATTGCCTGGCCTGCGACAACTGCTGGACCTTCTGCCCCGACAACGCGGTGATCAAGACGGTGGAACTGGCCACGGACGGGTCGCACTATCTGTTCGACCTCGACTATTGCAAGGGCTGCGGCCTGTGTGCCGATGAATGCCCGACCGGCTATATCCAGATGCAACCGGAGCGCGGCCCATGACCCCGCGCGACGGCACTGCGCCATTCGGGGTCGAATGCCGGAGGGGGCAGAATCCTGCGTTTGGAGCGTCCGCAAGCGGTTCGCTTGACGTTTCAGCCAATTGCAGCCCCGATTTAGGGTGAAATTGGTGGTTGGAGGGTGTCACACGGGTGGTTCGAAAAAAACATCAGATGCCGTCCGTTCTTCGGACACCTGCTATGCGCTGTGCCATACATGAACAGGTAAGATGCGGGGCAAAAGGCGCCGTTGGAACAGCGCCTGTAGGCTCTTGAATCTGTCGTACCCCAGCGATTGCGGGAACCGCACAAAGCTGGCGCGTGAATGTCGCAGCTTTGCGCGATGGCATTGACCGAACGGACCGCAACGTCGTTGGAGTTTTGGGTCAGATACACCGCGAATTGTTGACGCGTATTGCAAATCGTCATGACGATCATGGATCAAGCGGTGATCCAACTTGTTGTGGATGAAGACCGATGAATGCTTTCAACGAGATGTTGAATCCGCAGCCCATTTCGGAAAGAAAACGGCTCTGGCCCTTGTCCGGCAATCGCACGTACAAACCCAGCAACTTCGATGGCTTTAAGGTCGTTAAACCCGATCTGATGGCCCGGAGCCACACAGAAACTGCCGTAGGGCGCATGGTCTGGTGCGGCCTCGATCCGGCGGAACCCGCGACGACCGGGCGCGTCGTCATTTGAATAAAAGTGCAATTCGTTGAACCGTTCCTGACTGAAGCAGAGCGCGCCTTTTGATCCGTAGACCTCAAAGTCGTGCTGCATCTTGCGCCCTGTGGCGATCCAGTTGCCTTCGATCGATCCACTGGCACCATTTTCAAACCGCAGAAAGGCACGCCCTATGTCGTCAACTTCAATGGCGCGGCGTCCGCCCTTGCCATCAGGGCGCAAAGAAATGGCTGTCAGGCAATCGCCCATGACCCTGGCAATCGGCCCAAGCAGAAATTCTGCTGTCGCCAGCGCATGGCTACCCAGATCGGCCAGCGCGCCGCCGCCTGCCGGATCATGACGGAAGGTATATGGCCCATCGGCGTCCGCCATGTAATCTTCTGCATGCAGCCCGCGATAGCCACGGATTTCACCCAGTTCACCGCCTGCGATCATCTCGCGCGCAAGTTCAAACATCGGGTTGCAAAGGTAGTTGAAGCCAACCTGGGTCTTGATGCCCGCAGCCTCGGCCGCGTTGGCCATCTCACCGGCATCTGACGCCATTGGAGCCAGCGGCTTTTCGCAATAGACATGCTTGCCCACGGCAATGGCCTCCAGCGCCATCTCTTTGTGCAATGCATTGGGGGCGGTGATGTCGATCACATCGATCTCGGGATTGGCCAGCATCGAGCGCCAGTCGGATGTGGCATTGCGAAAGCCAAATTCATGGGCCGCGCGGGCGGCGGCCTCGTCATTGGTGTCAGCGACAGTGTGCAGGTCAATCTGCATGGGCAGGTCAAAGACCTTTTGCGCCGTGGCAAAGCCAAAGACATGGGCCTTGCCCATAAAACCAGAGCCGATCAGCCCGATAGAGAGTTTTGGTTTTTCAGTCATTTCAGTGCATCTTTGTTGACGACTAACGCGGGATCAATGGTGCCGTCCAAGGCGTCCATTGCGTTTTCGATGGCTGACAGGGCCATGCGTTCACTGGCCTCTTCCGTCACGGCCTGCCGGTGCTGCGGATCATGACGGATCGCGGCACGGAATATTGCGGGCGCGTCGACAAACACGACTATCAGCTCTTCCTGGCGATCAACGACATCCCCTCTCATGGTTTGCAAGCAAACCACTGCCGCGGCAGT
>JAAELR010000119.1 GCA_024226455.1 Paracoccaceae bacterium | reverse complement strand
GCCGTGGCCAGCGCCAGGGTGGATGTGGTATTTGTCTTCATGGTGTTGCTTCCTCTCTTGGTTTGAACGCCCCGAGCCTACGGCTCAGGGGAAGCAACGCCACCCAAAATCAAAGTTTCAACAGACCCCGGGACATCCCCTCAATCTTCAGGTCAATTCAGGCGCAGGAGTATACCTTTAGGAATTTAAATAGAGAATCCCGTTTCCGCACGTGCATTCACTGTCACTCAAAACCGACCCGGTATTGTCACCGAGGCCGGCGATGCGTTCACTATCGAATTCTAGGCAGAGGTGCCCCCAGAGCTGTCGCTTTATTGAGAGTTTGCCAAGGCGGGCTAACTGAGCTACAGGCGTATCATCGGCGGGAAATCTCCCGTCGGCGGCTTGTCATTGCACGTGTCTGCGCCCGGTGATCCCGAAGGCTCAGTTCAGCAACCCCGCATGTATCATCGCGTCGCGCACCAGAGTTTGCGTTGCCTCGGTCAGCGGGCTGAGCGGCAGGCGGGTGTCGGCCTTGCAGCGGTCCAGCAGCGACAGGCCGTATTTGGCGCCAACCAGCCCCGGCTCTGTGAAGATCGCCTTGTGCAGCGGCATCAGGCGATCCTGCAGTTCCAGCGCCTTGGCATAGTCGCCGGCGGCGCAGGCATCCTGCAGCTGGGCACAAAGCGCGGGCGCCACATTGGCGGTGACAGAGATACATCCCGTTCCGCCTTGGGCGTTGAACCCGTGCGCCGTGGCATCCTCGCCCGAGACCTGGATGAAATTCTGCCCGCAGGTCATACGCTGCAACGACACCCGCGCCAAATCGCCGGTGGCGTCCTTGACCCCGGCGATGCGCGGCAGTTTCGCCAGTTCGCCCATGGTTTCGGGGCTCATGTCCACCACCGAGCGCGGCGGGATGTTGTAGATGATGATCGGGATCCCGATGGCATCGTGAACGGCGGTGAAATGCGCGATCATCCCGGCCTGGGACGGCTTGTTATAGTAGGGCGTCACCACCAGCACCGCGTCGGCGCCGGCCTTTTCGGCGGCCTGCGCCAGGCGCACCGATTCCGCGGTGTTGTTGCTGCCCGCACCGGCCACCACCGGTACCCGGCCCGCCGCCGCCTGCACCACCGTTTCGACCACCAGATCGTGTTCCTCGCGGCTCAGCGCCGGGCTTTCGCCGGTGGTGCCCACCGGTACCAGCCCGTCGGTGCCGCTTTCGATTTGCCAGTCGACCAGACGTTTGAGCGCATCCAGATCCAGTTCGCCGTCCTTGAACGGCGTCACCAGGGCTGTGAGAGATCCCTTGATCATGATGCGCTCCTTTTCATTCGGCCGAACCCCGTGACCCGGGCCACAAAATAGGCGGACACCGGCCAGTGCCCGCAGGGTTGCCAAGTTTTTGTATTTCACTCGGACCCCTGGCCCGCTACCCTGTGGCCTGCAAAGCGTCAAGGGCAGGATTTCATGCGGGCGGCCAGGTTTGTTGTTTTTTGTCTGGGTCTCGGTCTGGCCGCGCAGGCCGCGGCGGCGCAGATCATGCGTCCGGTGCCGCGTCCCGACCGGGACGCCGCGGTGTCCGGCACGCTGGTGCTAAGCTCGAAAACGCCGGTACCGCGGCCCGCGAACCTGCTGACCGGGCACGAGTTGCGGCTGGCGCTGGCGGCGGCGCGGCGCGGCGACTGGGATCACGCCGGCAAGCTGGCGCGCAGCGACGGCGCGGTGGCCGCCAATATCATCGAGTGGCAGCGCCTGCGTGCGGGCAAGGGCAGCTTTGCCGAATACCGGGTGTTTCTGGACAATAACGGCGACTGGCCGGGGCTGAAGCTGCTGCGCAGGAAGGGCGAGGCGTCGATCCCCGAAGGGTCCGCCTTTGTGCACGTCATCGCCTATTTCAAACCGCAGCCGCCGCAGACGGGCCGGGGTGCGCTGCGCCTGTCGCAAGCCTATGCGGCGCTGGGCGAAGAGGCAAAAGCGCGGGCCGAATTGGTGCGGGTCTGGAAGACCCTGAAGATGACCGCCTCGGCAGAGACCGCGATATTGCAGGCGCACGGTCCGGTGGTTGCGTCGTTCCACGCCGCCCGGCTGGATCTGGCGCTGTGGGGTGAGGATATCGCCTTTGCCCGCCGCATGCTGCCCCGGGTGGATGACGCGCATCGCAAGCTGGCCGAGGCGCGGCTGGCGTTGCAGCGTGGCTCTGGCAAGGTCGACCGGCTGATCCGGGCGGTGCCCGACGCTCTGGCCGATGATCCGGGGCTGGCGCGTGACCGTATGGGCTGGCAGATCGCCATGCGCCAGCGCGGCAAGGCCGCCGACATCATACTGCTGCGCTCGGTCAGCGCCGCATCGCTGGGCCGCCCCGAGGCCTGGGCCGACTGGCGCCGCATTCTGGCGCGTCAGGAAATGCGCGCCGGCAACGGGCAGCGGGCCTATGATCTGGCCTCGACGCATTTCCTGCAGCCGGGCTCGGACTTTGCCGATCTGGAATGGCTTTCCGGCTATCTGGCGCTGCGCTACCTCAAGAACCCGGCCCGCGCGCTGGAGCATTTCGAACGCTTCCGCACCGCCGTCTATACCCCGATCAGCCTGGGCCGCGCCGGATACTGGCAGGGCCGCGCCCATGACGCGCTGGGCGACGCAGAGGCCGCACAGGCTGCCTGGCGCGATGCGGCGCTCTATCAGACCAGTTTCTATGGCCAGCTTGCCGCCGAACGCGCGGGCGTGGCCATGACCCCGGCGCTGACCGGGCGCACAGGCTTTGCCACCTGGCGCGGCACCGGGTTCTCGCAAAGCGCGGTGTTCAAGGCGGCGCGGCTCTTCGACAAGGCCGGGCAGGACTGGGAGACCAGCCGTTTCCTGCGGCATCTGGCCGAAACCGCCGATCCGGGCGAACTGGTGGCGCTGGCCGACTTCGCCCTGTCGCTGGGCGACCCGTATCTTGCCGTGCGCGTGGCCAAGAAGGTGGCGCGCGAGGGCACCGTGGCGCACCGGGCCTATTATCCGCTGACCAGCCTCGGCCCCGAAACGCTGCCGGTGCCCCGGGAACTGGCCCTGTCCATCGCCCGGCGCGAAAGCGAGTTCTTCGCCGCCGCCGTCAGCGGCGCCGGTGCCCGCGGGCTGATGCAGCTGATGCCCGGCACCGCCAAACAGATGGCCGCCAAGCTGGGCCTGCCCTATGCCAAGTCGCGCCTGATCACCGACCCGGTCTATAACGCCACGCTGGGCAGCGCCTATCTGGCGCATCTGATCGACGAGTTCGGCAGCAACATCGTGCTTGTCTCGGTGGGCTACAACGCCGGGCCGCACCGCGCCCGGCGCTGGATCGAAACCTTCGGCGACCTGCGAACCCCGGGCGTCGATGCCATCGACTGGATCGAACACATCCCGTTCCGCGAGACCCGCAACTATGTGATGCGCGTCGCAGAGAGCATGGCCGTCTACCGCGCCCGGCTGACCGGCAAACCGGCGCCCTTCGCATTGTCGGCAGAGCTAAAGGCCCGCTGATCGCGGACAGCGACGCGCCGCCGCATCCCGGATTTCCCTTGCGACCACGGCGCTAGACCCCCATCTCTTGTGGCATGGCAGAGGAAATGACAGCAGAGCAGGCCTATGCAAGCGCCAGTGCCGCAATCGCCCGCGCCGGGGCAGAGGGCGCGACGTATCTGAATTTCGGTGGGAAGTTCTCGGCCACCGATCAGGTCTGGCAGCAACTGCCGGCGCTGACCCGCCTGCCGCCGGAACTCGCCGACCTGACCCGCCTGACCCGGCTGGACCTCGACGGTACGCAGGTCGGCGATGCCGGTGTTTCGGCGCTGTCGGGCCTGGTCGGGTTGCAGTTGCTCGACCTCCAGCGCACGCAGGTCGGCGAAACCGGGCTGGCAGGGCTGTCGCGGGTCAGGGGGTTTCTGTGCCCCGGCGGTCAATGGGGCGAGATCTGGCTGGTTGGCAGACCGGCGCTGCAAAACCCGGAGCTGGCGCAGATCTATCGGCAGCACAACGGCGGCGAGCGCACCAAAAAGCTGTTTGCCTGGCTGCGCGGCAAATACCCCGCGCCCACCGATCCGCCGCCGGACCGGCCCGTCGGCGGCAGCTATCACCTGCCCGATGATGGCCCGGTCACATCCGACCCCGTACATGCCGGGGCGGCGGCGGCAGAGTTGGAGGCTCTGCGCGCAGAGCTGACCCACAAGGCCGCCGCCCTGATCGGCGCGCTGGAGGGTTCCAACCAGCATCAGCGGCTGTCGGGGACGGCGGCACGCTATTGCGACCGGCTCGACCGCCCGGTTCCCGACATCCGGCTCGACCTTCTGTTCTCCGCCGCCAACACCCTGCGTCAGGCCCTGCAGGGCCATCAGGCCGCCGACCGGGCGGGTGAGTTCAACCGCATGCTGCCCGGAGAGGCGGGGCCGATGCGCTGGCCGATCTGATGCTGACCCACGGGCCGTTCTGGCTGTCGCTGCCCGAGGCGGCAGAGATCGAGGCCAAGGCGCGCCAGTATCTGGACGGCACCCGCCGCCCCGAGGAACGCCAGGCAGCCCGCGCCGTCATCGACGCGTTTCAGGGCCGCGACGAGGTTCTGGACCCCGACGATCAGGCCGCACTCAGCGACAACGCGCAGGCCGCAGAGGGCAAGGGCGAAGCGGCGGAACTGGGCGAAAAGGTCGCCTCTGGCGCCGTGTGGAACATTCTCGGGACGATTGGCCGGAAATTCAGAAGGCTGGTCGGCAATCGCCACACCGAGGCGATCTTGGCGGGCGTTGCCGCGAGTGCGATCTTTGCTTGGCTGACCGCGAACCAGGTCGCGATTTCGATCTATCTGCGTATTGCGCAAGGTACGGCGGAGTGGTTCACTTGGCTAATGGAAGGGCTCAAGAGGATTTTCTGAGCCCGTCGATCCGCGCCCGGGCGGAGTTGGAGCGTGGGCTCCAGAGCCCGCGGTCGATAGCTTCGGCCAGCCGCTCGGCGATCTCGCGCAGGGCGGGGGCGTTATGGGTCTCGATGAACTCGCGGGTGGCGTCGTCTTCCAGAAAGGCAGCCTCGACCAGATCGAAATGATGCCCGCGCACGGCGCCGGTGGTGGCGGCGAAGGCGAAAAGGTAATCGACCGTGGCGGCGATCTCGAAGGCGCCCTTGTAGCCGTGCCGCTTGATGCCGTCGATCCATTTGGGGTTGACCACACGGGACCGCACCACGCGCCCGATCTCGTCGTCCAGCGTGCGGATGACGGGGCGTTCGGGGCGGGAATGGTCGTTGTGATAGACGGGCCGGTCGCGCCCCTGCAGCGTGGCCACCGCCGCCGCGGCGCCACCCTCGAACTGGTAGTAATCGTCTGAGTCGAGCAGGTCGTGCTCTCTGTTGTCCTGGTTCTGGACGATGGCCTCTGTCTGGCCCAGGCGGGTCTCGAACGCTTGCCGGTCCTGACGCCCCTCTTCGCCGGCTGTATAGGCATAGCTGCCCCATTGCAGATAGGCCTCTGCCAGGTCGGCCTTGTCGGCCCAGAGCCGTTCGTCGATCATCGCTTGCAGCCCGGCGCCATAGGCGCCCGGCTTGCTGCCGAAGACCCGCGCGGTAGAGCCTTCGGCGCGCGCGCGGGCGGCGGCGGGGTTGATGTCTTGGGGCTCGTCCAGCTGCATCACGGCGCGGGCGGCGCTATCGACCAGAGCCATCTGGCTTGGAAAGGCATCGCGGAAAAAGCCGCTGACCCGCAGGGTGACATCGACGCGGGGCCGGCCGAGGGCGGTGGCGGGGATGATCTCGAACCCTGTGACGCGGCGGCTGAGCGCGTCCCATTGCGGTTTGACGCCCATCAGGGCGAGGCATTGGGCGATATCGTCGCCGCCGGTGCGCATGTTGGCCGTGCCCCATGCGGTCAGCAGCAGAGTTCGCGGCCAGTCGCCATGGGTCTGCAGGTGCTTGTCGATCAGCAGGCTGGCAGACTTCCAGCCGAGGGCCCATGCGGTTCTTGTCGGCACGGCGCGGCTGTCGACGCTGTAGAAATTGCGCCCCGTGGGCAGGGTGTCCGGTCGTCCGCGCGTTGGCGCGCCGGACGGTCCCGGGTCGACGAACTGCCCTGAAAGGGCGGTGAGGAGACCCGCCCCCTCGGCCGGGCCGCAGGCGGCGATGGCGGGGGCGAGGCTGTCTTCGATCTCTGCGACGACGGACGACGCTCCCGCGCCAAGGCGCGTATCGCCCCGCCCACCGTCCCTTAGAACCTCTTGCGCAAGGAGTTCAAGGCGTTCGACCGTGTCGCCGTTGCTGCGCCAGAGATCGTGGGAGAGATCGGTCAGTTGGCCCGGTTTTTCCGGCGCCGGCGCGGCCATGTCGCAGTCGAGGGGATCGATCGAAAGGCTGAGATCACCGGCCATGGCGCGCAGCAGCGAGGCGTTCTTTCCCTTGCCGTCGCCGCGCGGGGCGCGGGCCAGCGCGATGGCCAGGTCGCTTGCCTGATCGCCCGTGGGCGAGGTGCCGACTATGTGCAGCCCGTCGCGGATCTGCGATTCCTTGAGTTCGCAAAGATAGGCGTCGAGTTTGGCCAGATCGGTTTCCTCATCCTCGCCGGTCATCCCTACGTCGGTGTCGAGCCCGGTGGCGGCGGTGAGCGAAAGGATCTCGCGGCGCAGATGGGCGATGCGGCGGGGATCGACGCCGGCGGCTTCGAAATACTCGTCGACCAGCGCCTCAAGGTCCTTGAGGACCCCGTAGGTTTCCGCCCGGGTCAGTGGCGGAGTCAGGTGGTCGACGATCACCGCCTGTGTGCGGCGCTTGGCTTGCGTGCCCTCGCCGGGGTCGTTGACGATGAACGGGTAGATATGCGGCAGCGGGCCCAGCACCACCTCTGGCAGGCAGGTCTGTGACAGCGCCAGCGACTTGCCGGGCAGCCATTCGAGATTGCCGTGTTTGCCCATGTGGACAATGGCGTGGGCCCGGTGCTGGTGGCGCAGCCAGAAATAGAAGGCGAGATAGTTGTGCGGCGGCACCAGATCGGGGGAATGGTAGGTCTGGGTCGGGTCGATATTGTAGCCGCGGGCCGGTTGCAGTCCGACGACGACGTTGCCGAATTCGAGGATCGAGAGTTTGAAGCACCCGCAATCGGTTTGCCCGGGCTGAAAGAACGGATCGGATTCGGGCCTGCCCCATCGTTCCTCGACCTGTTGACGCACCTCCCATGGCAGCTGGCCATAGTCGATCTGATAGTCTGACATCATCAGCTCGACGCCGCCGGTTCGGTGGGCCCGGTCGGTGAGCCAGTTGGTTGGTCCTGCCATGATCCGTGCCATGAGGGCGCCGGAGTCGGGCGGCTCGTTGCGTACGGTATAGCCGTTTTCTTTCAGCAGTTTCAGAGTGTTGACCGTGGAGGCGGGGGTGTCGAGGCCGACGCCGTTGGCCAGTCGTCCGTCCTTGTTGGGGTAGTTGGCCAGTACCAGGGCGACCTTGCGGTCCACAGGCGGTGTGTGGCGCAGGCGGGCCCAGTTGCCGGCCAGCCGGGCCACGAAATCGATGCGGTCGCCGCGGGCGCGGTAGGCGGCGATGGGGCATTCGGTGGCCTCGTCGAAAAACGCCTCTCCCTTGAACGAGATGGCGCGCGTGAGGATGCGGCCATCGACCTCCGGCAGGGCCACGTTCATCGCAATGTCGCGGGCCGAGAGGCCGGTGAGGCCCTTGTCCCACGCCTCTTCGGAGGACGCCGACAGCACCACCTGAAACACCGGGGCAGCGTTGGAAGTGTCGCAATTCAAAGGGTTTTCCACCGCGGCGTCAGCGTGGGGCGAAGCGACGGCGAAGCTGGTGCAGTTCAGGATCGCCGAGGGCGGCGCGCTGGCGAAAAGCCGCGCCAGTGTGGCGGCGCTGACCGGGTCTTTCAGCGAGGCGACGAAGATGGGTAGTGGGTTAAGGTCCTGGCGTAAAAGCGCCCTGGTCAGCCGGTTGATCGGGTTCAGCCCGGCGCCCTGGACCAGGGCGCGGTAGAAGACGATGGGCACCACGGGGGCGTTTTCGGACCATGCCGCCCGCGCGGTTTCAAGGTCGCAAATGCCGGTGCCGGGCCAGTAGACACCGGCCCTGAGAAGCGGTCGGACTTGCGTCGGACCAACGTCGGACTTCTGTCGGGCATCCGCCGGGGCGAGCATCAATTGCGCATGGCGCAGGAAACTGGCGCTGTTGGCAGGGCCGCCCTCGACCAGACAGGACCAGAGCGCGTCGTAGTCTTCGGGCGCGACGGTGGAGAGGCGGCGCAGCTCTGGGTCGGGCCTGTCGTCGCCGGGCAACAGGGCCAGCGGTACGCCGGCGACGTCGAGGTGGGCGGCGTATTGCTCTGCCCCGTAGCGCCAGTAGCCGGTTCCGCCGAGCACCCGGGCGATGACCAGTTTCGACCTCGTGGCGCAGTTTTCGATATGCAGATCGACCGACATCGGGTGGCGCAGGTGGTTCAGGCTGGCCAGCCGCAGGGTTGGCGGATCGGACATCTCGGCGCGCGCCTCGGAGAGCGCGGCAAGTTCTGTGTCGGCGGCGGAGAGGAAGATCACTTCGGCCGGGGTTTGTCCCAGATCGACCGGTTCGGTGCCGTCGTCGATGGCGCCGGGGGTGGCGGCGAGCAGGTGCATCAGCGAACCTCGCCGCCCTTGGCGGCGATCCGCTGGAGGGGCTCTGCCCCTCCAGACCTCCCCGAGGTATTTGCAAAGAGAAGAAGACCCGTGACAGGTTTGGTTTCAGGCAAGCGGTTTTTCCATGAAGACGCTGAGCGGGTCGTTTTCGTAATCGCCGAAGGGGCCGCGGAAGGTGAAGCCCGCGCGCTGGTAGAGACGGATGGCGGCGGAGAGCTCGGGGGCGGTTTCCAGGCGCAGATATGCTTGGCTGCCGGTGCGGGCTTCGGTTTCGATGGTGGCCAGGATCGCCGCGCCGGTGCCGGTACCGCGGGCCTCCGGGCTGACGAACATGGATTTGACCTCGCCGTATTTGCCCTTGTCGGCCAGCGCGCCGGTGCCGAGCACTGTGTCGCCGATGCGGGCGGTGAAGAAGGTGATCCGGGCGGCGCAGAGATCGTCGATGGAGAGGTAGTGGTTGGACTCTGCGGGAAACATCCTGACCATCATGGCGTGGCTGGCCTGCAGCAGTGCCGTGGCCTGCGGATGGTGCGGGTCGGCCTTTGCGACGGTTATCATGCCGACAGCGCTGCCGTGATGGCGGCGCGGTCGAGCCCGGCCTGGCCGATGACCACCAGCCGGGTTTCGCGGGGGTCGCTGCCGAGCGGGCGGTCGAAATAGCTGTCGACGCGCGGGCCGACCGCCTGCAGTGTCAGGCGCATCGGTTTGCCCCGTACCGCCGCGAAGCCCTTGAGGCGCAGGATGTCATGGGCGCGGATGGTGTCGGCGACCTGGGCTGCGAAGGCTTTGGGGTCGGCGATTTCGGGGCGGGTGACGACGAAGCTTTCGAACGCGTCATGGTCGTGATCGTGGTGCCGGTCGTCCGGGTCGTCCTCGTCATCGTCGTGGTGGTGGTGATGCAGTTCATGCCGGCCCGCCATATCGTCCTCGGCGGCCTGGCCGCGGCCCAGCAGCACCTCTACCGGCAATGCGCCATGGGCGGCGCGGATCACGTGCACGCCTTTGCGCGCCCGCGCTTCGAGCCGATCGGCCAGCGCGGTGCTGGCGGTCTCTGCCAGCAGGTCTGACTTGTTGATCACGATCATGTCGGCGCAGGCGATCTGGTCTTCGAACAGCTCTGACAGGGGCGTTTCGTGGTCGAGGTTGTCGTCCTGCTTGCGCTGGGCGTCGACGGCGGCGGTGTCATGGGCAAAGCGGCCCTCGGTCACCGCCTTGCCGTCGACCACGGTGACGACGCCGTCGACGGTGACGCGGGTGCTGATCTCGGGCCAGTTGAAGGCGCGCACCAGGGGTTGCGGCAGGGCCAGGCCGCTGGTCTCGATGACGATGTGGTCAGGCGGCGTGTCGCGGTCGAGCAGTTTTTGCATGGTGGGCACGAAGTCTTCGGCGACGGTGCAGCAGATGCAGCCGTTGGAAAGCTCCATCACGTCGTCGTCGCTGCAGGTTTCGTCGCCGCAGCCCTTGAGGATGTCGCCATCGACGCCGAGGTCGCCGAATTCGTTGATGATCAGGGCGATCCGGCGTCCGTTGGCGTTGGTCAGCATGTGGCGGATCAAAGTGGTCTTGCCGGAGCCGAGAAAACCTGTGACGACTGTGGCGGGGATTTTGGCGGGCATGGGTCGATGTCCTGCAGAATTGGGAAAGGCCGGGGCGATTGCCCCGACCGGTCTGGTTCAGCGGTGTGATGTGCCTTTAGGCGCTGTGCAGGCGCGGCGTGAAGATGCCGCCCTTGGTCACGTCGCGCAGCGACTTGGCGCCGGCAAGCACGGCCAGGTCGATCAGCGGCTCGATCAGCACGATCATCATGTAGGCACCACCGAAGGCCAGCACCGAAGAGGTGGCGGCAAAGCCCTGGCCGTAGAAGGCCCAGAAGGCGACCCAGGCGACGATGCCGCCCTGGTAGGCGGTCGAGAGCGCCAGCGTCTGGCTGTACTTGAGGTCGACATAGGCGGTGCCCGGCGCGATGATGCGTGTGGCCAGCGCCTGTAGCGCGAAGAGCGGCACCAGAAGCGTGGTGATGTTGACGAAGTACATCGGCAGGTCGGTGGGCGCAAAGGTCAGGCCTTGTATCAGCAGGCCAAGTGCCAGGCCGAAGGCAGCCGCGGCGGGGCCGAACATCAAGAACAGGGTCGAACCGAGAATGAAGTGAACCTCGGAGATGCCGACGGGGAAATGCGGCAGCAGCTGGAAGAAGGCGAATACGCCGACGGTGCTGGCGGCGATGCCACCAATCAGCGGCAGAGGGCCGCGGGTCATCACGTCTTTCATGGCGAGCTTGATAGCGTAGGTGCCGGCGCCTGCGGCGGTGGCAACGGCAAGCGCCAATTTGGCGCCATCAATGACTCCGGGCTCGATATGCATGTTCTGTCCTCCTTGGCCGTCAACCCCGACGGCTGGGTGTTTCGTTTCGCATGGCCGGTCTCCTGGCTTGCGGGTCGATGCGCCTCGTCGCCTTCCCGGATCGCTCCAGTGGCTTCATTGACGGGCGCTCTCCGCTTACAGTCGCGGGGGCGGCTCTGGCTTTGGGCCCCTGATTGGGTCGCCCTTACCAAATTCCCATTTCAGCCCCGCGTGCTTTGCACGTGCCCGGGGCACCATGTGAGCCTATTTGGCGCGGAACCGCCTCGCCGGTCAAGAGCGATAGCGACATTCGCGTGTTGCGATATGGGCATTCCGCAGCGGCCGTTTTACGCTGGCCGCCATGGGCGGCGGCAGGATTGTCCCGCAATCATGCCCGGGGCGCCGATTTCAACCCTTCGGATGGCACGAAGCGATGTCCTCGCGACTTGCCGACAGACAGCCCGACCGGTTGCCATCCGGGCGGCTGGTGAGCTTATGGCCGCAGTACTCATATCCGGGCGTCCGATCCGGGGATGACCTCTGTCACGGCACCCTTTCGGGAGAACATGCGTTCCCGGTTCAGCCAGACGATAACCGCGGTTACCGCGACCAGAATCCAGGTGTCCCAGGGCTGTGCGTCGGGCCAGATCGGGAGGATCAGCTGCCAGTGAAACAGGATCGGCAATAACAGGCTGCCGCGCGCGCTGTTGAAGATCGGCGTCACCAGGATTGCCAGGGTTACATTGCCGACGAGGAAAGCAAGGAAATTCCAGTCCGCGTGGGCAGTGCGGGACAGGTAGAAAGCGGGCAGATGCCACAACCCCCAGACCGCTCCGATGATCGCACCGGCCCAGATCGGCGCAACATGACGCTGCAGCAGCGGCTGGGCCACCCCGCGCCAGCCGAATTCCTCGACCGGGCCGAGAAGCAGCATCATGAACATGAGGGCAACAACCGACCCCGGACCTTCCGGCGGGAGAGGGGCCAGAAGCGGCCCGCACTTGGCAAGCGATCCGGCAACGAAGACCAGAGGCAGGCCAACAAGGACGACCGCCCACCAGTGCCAGCCGCACCGCCACAGCAAGAGCCGCGTCAGGAAGGCGCCAAGGCCCCGCACTCCGCCATGGGACATCACCACAACGATGCCGGCGATGGCCGGTCCCCAGGTGGCGATGAAAAAGAGCGGGTGAGCACCGCTGATTTCGCCAAAGGCGGCGCTGGTCTGTTCCGGGAGGAAGATGTAGGCGCCGGTGATACCCCATGAGATCGCAAAGGTGAGCAGCGCGAAAACCGCCAGCGCATGGGACGGTACTCTGCCGGGCGGCGCGGTGTCCAGGTGCGCCTCAGAGCGAAGGTGATTTGCCATCTGGTTTCCTTTCCACCGGGTCCGGGTTCATGAAGCCGAAGCTGCCGGGCATAGCGCCAAAGGCCTTTTCAATGATCTGCTGAGCGACCTCGCGGCGGATGCGTGTCTCTGGCCCGGAAAACCTGAACAGGCCCCCATCGAGCAGAAACTGCGCCCCGGTCAGCAGGAACTGCACAGTCTCCAGCGGGTGCTCGGTTGCCAGGGACCCTTCGCGATTGCCCTGCCTGACGATTCTGGCAAAGACCGGAGACAGCCGGAGGACGGTCTGGATATTGCTTATTTCGTGCAATTCCCGGTTCTCAGGCAAATGCATCATCTCGGCGAGGTCGCGGGTGCTTTCATCGCCGACATGGCTGTCTGAGAGCAGCACCCGCATCTTGGCCATGGCAGAAAGCGACGGGTCATCTGCGACCTGCCCGGCTTGATCGACAATCCGATCCAGCGTGCGGTCGACGATCGCCCCGAGGATCTCGGCTTTGGATTTGAAGTAGTAGTAGAAGGTGCCCTTGGCGACGCCGATCTCGCGGATAATCGTATCGACAGAGCAGTTTGCGTATCCGCGCGCCCTGAACAGCCTTTCGGCGGTCTGGACGATCTCCAGCCGCCTTTCCCAGGGTGCCTTGGTGATGCGCGCCATCGGTTTTGCGACATGCCTATTCGATACTCATGCTGAAGCAGGAACTATTTCCGGCTATCCTCGTATCGTTTCAGGTTTTCTTCATTTGGCGGATAGAGACCAGGCAAAGACGCGCCGCCCTGCACCTGGTCCATGATCCATTCTTCAAGTTTTTCCTGTTCGATTGAAACCTCGAGAATCTCCTCGACCAGACTTGATGGCACAACGACCGCACCATCCCTGTCGGCCACCATAAGATCGTTTGGCAAGACGGCGACACCGCCGCAACCAATCGGTTCCTGCCAATTGATGAAGGTCAGTCCAGCGACCGATGGAGGAGCAGAGGTTCCCGCCGCCCAGACGCCCAACCCCGTTTGCAGTACACCTTCAATATCTCGAACAACCCCGTCCGTTATCATCGCCAAAACGTTTCGTTGTTTCATTCGCTGGCACAAAATGTCACCAAACACGCCCGCATTGGACAAACCGTCAGCCGCAATAACAGCGATACTACCATCGGGCATGTTCTCGATTGCGCTTCTGGTCGAAATTGGAGAGGCCCACGATTCCGGTGTTGCCAAATCCTCCCGAGCGGGAATGAAACGCAACGTGAAAGCAGGCCCGACTACCCGTTCCTGGTCGTTTGAAAGAGGAAAACTCTTGCGAATCCAGACGTTTTTCAGCCCCTTTTTGAAAAGTGCGGTCGTCAGTGTGGCAGTCGTTATACTCTTGAATGCCTCAATCACATTCTGAGAATAGGCCATAATGTGTGATCCCTTTGGAACGCCGATCCGTTGTCCGATCATGGCGCATTGACGAAAGGTTGCGGTGAGAAACCATTGCGAAACCGGTGGGTCCCACCGCTGAGCCAAGCATACTTGACTGACCGTCGGTCAATCAAGCCGGTTTTGCGATTTGCAGTGATAGGCTCGACAGGAAAGCGCCATAGACATCCACAATATCTTGTGGAAAACTGGCTTGGATATGCCACATGCGGGGTCTCGGCGTTGACACCAGCCTGCCATGGCGTCGAAAATACCAACCAAGAATCACCCAAGGTGGCAGATTGCGTTTTTCCCGACTCCGTCTCAACGGCTTCAAGAGCTTCGTCGATCCGACCGATCTGGTGATCGCCGACGGGTTGACCGGCGTTGTCGGGCCGAATGGCTGCGGCAAGTCGAACCTTCTGGAGGCGCTGCGCTGGGTGATGGGTGAAAACCGCCCCACCGCCATGCGCGGCGGCGGCATGGAGGACGTGATCTTTGCCGGGGCGGCGACACGTCCGGCGCGCAATTTCGCCGAGGTCACCATCCAGCTGGACAATTCCGAACGCCTGGCGCCGGCGGGGTTCAACGATGCCGACCAGTTGGAGATCGTGCGCCGGATCACCCGCGACGCGGGGTCTGCCTTCAAGGTCAATGCCCGGGACGCCCGGGCCCGCGACGTGCAGATGCTGTTCGCCGATGCCTCGACCGGGGCGCATTCGCCGGCGCTGGTGCGCCAGGGGCAAATCTCGGAACTGATCAACGCCAGACCGCGGGCCCGGCGGCGGGTGCTGGAAGAGGCGGCGGGGATATCCGGGCTCTACCAGCGGCGCCACGAGGCGGAACTGAAGCTGAACGGCGCCGAGGCCAACCTGTTGCGGGTTGATGACGTGATCGAGCAGTTGGCCGGGCAGTTGACGCAACTGGCGCGGCAGGCGCGGCAGGCGGCGCGCTACCGCGAGATCGGCGCTGCGCTGCGCCAGTCCGAGGGTCTGCTGCTCTACCGCCGCTGGCGCGAGGCGGATGAGGCACGGGTGGCCGCAGGGATGGCGCTGCGCGAGACGGTGACGGCGGCGGGCCGGGCGGAAAGAGCGGCGCTGGAGGCCGCCAAGCTGCGAGAGCAAAGCGACGGCGCGCTGCCGCCGCTGCGCGAGGAAGAGACGGTGGCGGCGGCGGTGCTGCAACGGTTGCAGGTAGAGCGCGACACGCTGGCTGACCAGGAGGCGCGCGCGGTTCAGGCGATAGAGACGCTGAGCGCGCGCATCGCCCAGCTTGGTCAGGACATGGAGCGCGAAGAGGCGCTGAACTGTGACGCGGGCGACACCATCGCCCGGCTGCAGGGCGAGGCAACGGAGCTGCAGGCGACGGGCGAGGGTCACGAGGCGGCTTTGGCGGCCAGTACCGAACGGGCGCAGGGTGCCGGCCGCGAGTTGCAGGGGCGAGAGGACGGGCTGACGCAACTGACCGAAGACACCGCGCGGCTGGCGGCTCGGCATCAGTCGGCGCAGCGGTTGCTGGAGGATACCCGCAAGACGCTTGCGCGCTCAGAGGCAGAGACGGCGCGCGCGGGCACGGCGCTGCAGACGGCGCAGGCCGCATCCGAAGCGGCCGGGACGCTGCTGTCGCAGGCACAGACGGAACAGGCGGCGGCCACCGATCTGGCGGCAAGGGCCGAGGCGGCGCTGGCCGGGGCCGACGAGGCCCGCGCCGAGGCGCAGGGCCGCGAGGCGGACGCCCGCGCCGTGCGGTCAGAGGCCGAGGGCGAGGTCAGCGCGCTGCGCGCCGAGGTGAACGCCCTGGCCCGGCTAGTCGAGCGCGACACCGCCGAGGGCGGCCATGTGCTGGACCTGCTGCGGGTGACACCGGGCTATGAAAAGGCGCTGGGCGCGGCGCTGGCGGATGATCTGCGCGCCCCGGTGGTGACGGCGGACCGGCCCTCTGGCTGGGTGGAACTGCCGGTCTATGGCCAGCCGCAGGCGCTGCCCGCTGGTGTGCAGGCGCTGTCGAACAAGGTGACGGCGCCCGGTGTGCTGACCCGCCGCATCGCGCAGGTCGGGCTGGTCGATGCCGCTGACGGGCCGCGGTTGCAGGCAGAGCTTGAGCCGGGGCAAAGGCTGGTCAGTGTCGAGGGCGATCTGTGGCGCTGGGACGGGTTCCGCGCCGGGGCCGAGGACGCGCCGTCGGCGGCGGCGCTGCGGCTGCAGCAACTGAACCGGCTGGAAGAGCTGAAACAGGAACTGGTCGGCGCCACCGCGCGTGCCGACGGCGCGGCGCAGGCGCATGAGGTGCTGAAGACCCGGCTGGCAGACCTGACCGAGGCCGACCGGGTGGCGCGAGAGGCGCGGCGCGCGGCCGATACCCGGATGACAGAGGTCAACCGGGCGCTGAGCCGGGCCGAGGCCGACCGCAATATCGCCGAGGGCAAGGTCGAAAGCTCGCGTCTGGCGGTGACCCGGCACGAGCAAGAGGCGACGCAAGCCCGCACGGAATCGCGTGAGGCCGAAGCGGCGCAGCAGGGGCTGGGCGATCTGGCCGCGGCAAGGGCGGCGGTGGAGGAGGTCAAGCTGACCGTCGAGGCGGCGCGTTCGGCGATGATGTCGTGCCGTGCGGCGCATGACGAGCTGAAACACGCGGGCCAGGCGCGGGCCAAGCGGCTGCGCCAGGTGACAAAGGACACCGAGAGCTGGCAAAAGCGGCTCGACAGCGCCGGTGCGCGGGTCGGAGAACTGGCGGAACGGCGGGCAACCTCGGAACACGAGCTGGAGGCGGCGAGCGGCGCGCCCGGGCGCATCGCGGCGCAGCGCCAGGATCTGGCGGGTGGTATCGAGGAGGCCGAAACCCGCCGCCGCGCCGCCGCGGACGCGCTTGCCCTTGGAGAGACGGCGATGCGCGGGGCGGTGGCCGCCGAACGCGAGGCCGAGCGCGCCGCCGGACAGGCCCGCGAGGCCCGCGCCGCCGCCGAGGCGCGTAACGAGGCGGCGCGCGAGACGGCGCAGTCCGCCGCCGACCGCATCGAGGAAGCGCTGGAGACCACGCCGCAAGCCTTGCTGGAGACGCTCGACACCGACCCGCAGACCATGCCCCCCGCCGAGCAGATAGAGCATGAGGTGAACCGGCTGAAGCGCCAGCGCGACGCGCTGGGCGCGGTGAACCTGCGCGCCGAGGAAGACGCAACCGAGGTGCAGACGGAACACGACACGCTGGTCACCGAAAAGACCGACCTGGAGGAAGCGATCCGCAAGCTGCGCGGCGGTATCGGGGCGCTGAACCGGGAAGGGCGCGAGCGGCTGCTGACCGCGTTCGAGCAGGTCAACAGCAATTTCTCGATGCTGTTCAAGCACCTTTTCGGTGGTGGCGAGGCCAATCTGGTGCTGGTCGAAAGCGACGATCCGCTGGAGGCGGGGCTGGAGATCATGTGCCAGCCGCCGGGCAAAAAGCTCAGCGTCCTGTCGCTGCTGTCGGGTGGCGAGCAGACCCTGACCGCGCTGGCGCTGATCTTTGCGGTGTTCCTGGCCAACCCGGCGCCGATCTGCGTGCTCGACGAGGTCGACGCGCCGCTTGACGACGCCAACGTGACCCGGTTCTGCGACCTGCTCGACGAGATGTGCCGCCGCACCGAGACCCGGTTTTTGATCATCACCCACCACGCGGTGACCATGGCGCGGATGGACCGTCTGTTCGGCGTCACCATGGGCGAGCAGGGGGTCAGCCAGCTGGTCTCGGTCGACCTCAAGAAAGCCGAGGCGATGGTGGCGTGAACTGCGGCGAAGCAGGCCGGTGTCAGGTGATCACGTCCGGTTCGTTGCGCCCGGTATGGGCGTGGAGCCTGCTGATCCCGGCGACGGCGGCGGCAATCCCGGCCAATGCCAGCCCGGGGTCGATGGCCAGATCGCCCGTGGTGGGCTCATAGCGATCCATGTAGATACGCAGCGTGGCGCCCTCGGTGCCGGTGCCCGACAGGCGCAGCACGGCGCGGTGGCCGTCCTCGAACCAGATCCGGATGCCCTGATTTTCGCTGACCGACCCGTCGACGGGATCATGGTAGCAAAACTGGTCGGCCGCCGAGACCACGCTGCCGCCAGCGGCGGTGCCGGGCAGATCGGGCAGCTTTGCCACAAGCTCTGCCATCATCGCGTTGGCGGCACCGGTCTCTATCGCTTCGAAATCGTGGCGTGAGTAGTAGTTGCGGCCATAGGTCTGCCAGTGGTCCTGAAGGACAGCCTGCACCGACATGCCGCGCACCGCCAGGATGTTGAGCCACAACAGCACGGCCCAGAGCCCGTCTTTCTCTCGCACATGGTCCGAGCCGGTACCGGCACTTTCCTCGCCACAGAGCGTCACCCGCCCCGCGTCGAGCAGGTTGCCGAAGAACTTCCAGCCCGTGGGGGTCTCGAAACACTCGATGCCCAGCTTCGCGGCCACCTTGTCGGCGGCGGTGCTGGTGGGCATCGAGCGGGCGACGCCGACCAGTCCCCGGGCGTATCCGGGGACGAGATGCGCGTTGGCGGCCAGCACGGCGAGGCTGTCGGACGGCGTAACGTAGATGCCCTTGCCCAGGATCATGTTGCGGTCGCCGTCGCCGTCCGAGGCGGCGGCGAAATCGGGTCCGTCCGGCGCCATGACCATGTCGACAAGCGGCTTGGCCCAGATCGGGTTCGGGTCGGGGTGGCCCTTGCCAAAATCGACCGAGGGAACCGCGTTCAGCACAGAGCCCTTTGGTGCGCCAAGCTCGTCTTGGAGGATCGCCGTGGCATAAGGCCCGGTTACCGCGTGCATGGCGTCGAACCGCAGGCTGAAGCCACCGGCGATCAGGGCGCGGATACGGTCGAAATCAAACAGCTTGCGCATCAGCGCGGCATATTCGGCCACCGGGTCGACGATCTCGACCGTCATGCGGTCAAGCGAGTTTTCGCCAGCCTGCGTCAGGTCAAGATCGGCGCTGTCGAGGCTGTGGTACTCGGTGATCGTGCGGGTCTCAGCATACATCGCGGCGGTCACCGCCTCGGGCGCGGGTCCGCCGTTGGAAATGTTGTATTTCAGCCCGAAATCGGCGTCGAGACCGCCCGGGTTGTGACTGGCCGACAGGATCAGCCCGCCATCGGCGCCGCGCTGGCGGATCAGGTTCGACGCGGCGGGGGTCGACAGCAGCCCGCCCTGCCCGACAATCACCCTTGCCGCGCCGTTGGCGGCGGCCAGACGCAGGATTGTCTGGATCGCCTCGGCGTTGAAATAGCGCCCGTCGCCGCCGACAACGAAGGTCTTGCCCGCCGCGCCGCCGATGGCGTTGAGCGTCGACTGGACAAAGGTTTCCACATAGCCCGGCTGCATGAAGACGCGGGTCTTCTTGCGCAACCCCGAGGTTCCGGGTTGCTGGCCGTCGAAGGGCGTGCAGGCATGGGTCAGTCTGGGCATGGCTCTGGTTCTCTTTCTGTCGCGGGGGCGGGCAGGGCGCGGGTATCTTGCATCAATGTCCCGATTTGGCAAAGCGGCGCCGAGGCGGCAAGCTGCTCGACCGGAACCGGCAGACGGCGGCGCCAGTTGGGATGTTCGTCGATGGTACCGGGCAGGTTCTGCGCCTCGGTGCAGCCGCACAGATCGTCAAGCTGCAGCGACACCAGTGCAGCGGGCGACCGGGCCAGACCGGAATGGATCGCTAGCCGGATATCGCCGGGGCTGGCGTCGTAACCGATGCCGCAATGGGTGCGCAGGCTGGTGCGCTGCAGCGCGCGCTGGCCATGGCGGTCCTCGGCGCCGCCCGCATCGATCCAGCCGATGCATCGCCACCATTCGATGTCATGGCCGTACCAGAACCCGTCGATGGTGGGCGTGTCATGGGTGCCGAAACAGGCCAGGCTGAACTGCGGCAGATCACCGGCGGGGCGCAGGTGGCCATCATCCTGGCCCTCGAACTGCCAGACGGCATAGCTGAGCAGGCCGGAACCGTTCAGACGCTCGCGGAACCCCTGCGGCACCAGCCCCAGATCCTCTCCGACCACCTTGCAACCGGCCTTGTCCGCCTCGATGGCGATCACCGCAAGCAGGGCGTCGAAAGGCTGCGAGACATAGGCGCCGGGGCTGCCGTCCTCGGGCAGCCAGTAGCTGCGCAGCAGCCCCAGAGCGTGGTCGATCCGCAGCAGCCCGGCCCGGGCCATCAGCTTGCCCAGCATGGCGCGGACCGGCTGATAGCGGTTCGCGGCCAGCTTGTTGGGGGCATAGGCGGCTAGGGTCCATGACTGACCGGCGGGGCTGAGGTGATCGGGCGGGGCGCCGATCGAGACGCCCCGGGCCACGATGTCGCGGTGCATCCAGACCTCGGCGCCACCGGGCCGGGGGCCGACGGCGAGGTCGAGGTAGAGACCATGCGCCATGCCCGCGCCGCGGGCCGCCCTCTGCGCGTCGGTGATCTGCCGGTCGGCCTGCCATTGCAGCCATTGGTGAAACGCCGCGCGCCCGGTCTGGTCCGGCGCCGGGTCGGGGCTTTGCAGTCTGGCGGGCCAGTTGCGGAAGTCGCCGCCATGGGTCTCGCTGAGCGCCTCGAACCGGGCGAAGGCCGCCAGATCCGCGCCACCTGCCGCGCAGTAGCGGCGAAAGCTGGCGGCCTGCTCCTCGGGCGCGCTCGCGGTAAACGCCGCATATTCTGCTTCCAGCGCGGCACGGTGCCGGACCCGGAAGGCGGCATAGTCGATCAGGTCGCCGTCGGGGCACGGGCCAAGGCCTGCCGTCGTGGCGATATGGTCGGTGTTCAAAAACCCGCGATGGCTGGGCGAATAAGGGCTGATCGTTTCGCTGGCCACCCATCCCAGCGCATGCACCGGGTTGATGCCGAAAAACTGCGCCCCGCCCTGACCAAGCGCCTGCGCCGCCGTGGCGAGGTCGCGGTAGTTGCCAAGCCCGCCATTCGAGGCAGAGCGCAACCCGTAAAGCGCGCCGGTCACGCCCCAGCCTTTTGCCGCCCTGCCGTTTTGTCCCGGAACCGGCGCGTGGGCCGGGCGGGACAGGACGAACACCTCCTCGCGCCAGTCGCGGCCCTTTGCAACCAACGTGAAATACCCCACCGGCAGCGCCGCCAAGGTGATGCTTTGCTGGTCACGACCTGCTTGAACTTCTTGCCCGGTCTCGGTCAGCACGGCCCAGTCGCAGGCGCCGGGCAGCGGCAGAGTTGCCCCGGCCCCCGCCCGCAGGATCAGCTCTGGGGGCAGGCTGCGCTCTGCGCATTCGGCCCTGCGGTGGTGCAGCGCCTCTGCGACGTTGGCCGCAGAGCCCGCCTCGACGCCCAGCGCGGCGAGAATAGCCCGCAAGGTCGGAGGCTCGGCCACCAGACGCTGGCCCGTCAGGCCGTGATAGTCGAGATGGACGCCGTAATCCTGCGCCAGTTCTTTCAGGGCGGCGTCGGTGCTCATCCGGGCCGGTCCTGTGGGTGCACCACAAAGGCCGAAACCGATGCCGGGGCGACGGTTGCCCGGGTTCCGATGATTTCGCGTTGAAGCTGCCGGTCGGCGGCGCTGTCGATTTCGGATACCCAGCGCCACCCGGCCCCCGGGTCGGGCAGCAGCAGGTCCAGCCCCCGGGGTTCGCGGTTGAAGGCCAGCAGCACCGTGTCGTCCGATGCGTTGCCCGCCGCGGATTCGGCGCTGCCGCGCAGCAGCAGGCACAGGCTGGACAGTCCCGGATCGCGCCAGTTCAGCGCCGAACCGCCGAAGTCCCGCCATTGCACGTCGGGCATGCCGTCGGCCCGGGCGACGCCGTGCAGGAACCGGCTTTGGCGCAGCACCGGGTGATTGGCGCGGAACCGCGACAGGGCGGCGGTAAAGTCGATCAGACCCTGATCCAGCGTTTCCCAGTCGATCCAGGTGGTGGCGTTGTCCTGGCAATAGGCGTTGTTGTTGCCGTTCTGGCTGTTGGCGCCCTCGTCGCCAGCCAACAGCATCGGCGTGCCCTGCGACAGCAATACGGTCGCCAGCATGTTGCGGACCCGCTGGCGCCGCGCCTCTGTAATGGCCGGATCGTCGCTGTCGCCTTCGACGCCGAAATTGTCGCTGTGGTTGGCGTGGTGGCCGTCGGTGTTGTCCTCGCCGTTGGCGTGGTTGTGGCGTTGCAGGTAACGGGTGGTGTCGGCCAGGGTGAACCCGTCATGCGCGGCGGCGAAATTAACCGAAGACCAGGCCCTGCGGCCGTCCGTGTCGAATGGATCGGCAGAGCCCAAAAGCGCCGAGCCCAGATCCTGCGCCGAATGCCCGTCGCCGCGCCAGAACCGGCGCACCGTGTCGCGGTAGCGGTCGTTCCATTCGGCAAAGCCGGGCGGAAAGCGGCCCAGCCGGTAACCGCCCGGGCCGATATCCCAGGGCTCTGCGATCAGCTTGACCCCGGCCAGCACCGGATCCTGCCGCAGCGCGGCAAGAAAACTGCCGCTCTGGTCAAAGCAATGGTCCTCGCGGCAAAGCGTGGTGGCAAGGTCAAAGCGAAAGCCATCGACGCCCATGGCCTGAACCCAGAAACGCATGCTGTCCATGATCATGCGCAGCACGAATGGATGGCTGGCGTTCAGCGTGTTGCCGCAGCCGGTGTCGTTGACATAGTAACGCGGCTGGCCATCGAGCAGCCGGTAGTAAGAGGCATTGTCGAGCCCGCGAAAGCACAGCGTCGGTCCCAGATGGTCGCCCTCGGCGGTGTGGTTGTAGACCACGTCGAGAATGACCTCGATCCCGGCTGCGTGGAACCTGTCGACCATCCGGCGAAAGCCCAGCACGCCCGAAGGCCCGAAATAGCGTGGCTCGGGGGCGAAGAAGCCGATGCTGTTGTAGCCCCAGTAGTTGACCCGCGACCGGGCCAGCAAAGCAGCCTCGGATTTCAGCGCCTGCACCGGCATCAGTTCTACCGCGGTGACGCCCAGCCGGGTCAGGTGGTCCAGCATCGGGGCCGATGCCAGCCCGTCATAGTTGCCGCGCAGGGCCTCGGGGATGTCGGGGTGCAGCATGGTGGCACCCTTGGCGTGGACCTCATAGACCAGCGCCCCGTCCCAGCCACGGCCCAGTGTGACCGCGTCGAAAGCAAAGCTGCCGGGGTGCGACACCACGGATTTCGGCACATGCGGGGCGCTGTCGGTGGTGTCGAACGACAGATCGGCCTGCGGCGATCCGGTCTGATAGCCGTGGGTGCCGGCATGCTCGGTGAAGCCGCCGCAAAGCTCTCGGGTGTATGGGTCCAGCAACAGCTTGTTGGCATTGAAGCGGTGGCCGTTTTCGGGCGCATAGGGGCCTTCGGCGCGGTAACCATAGAGCGCACCGGGCTGCAGGCCCGGGACATGGCCATGCCACACCGGACCGCTGCGTTCGGGCAGGTCGATGCGTTGCTCTTCGTGTCGGCCATCGGCGGAAAACAGGCACAGGGTGACCTGTGCGGCATGTTCCGAGAATACCGCGAAATTGGTGCCCTCGCCGTCGAAGTGCGCGCCCATCCGGTGCGGGGCGCCCGGCCCGATCCGGTTGGATACATGGCCGGTATCCTTCATCCGGCAAGGGCCTGATATAGCCGGGCATAGGCCTGCGCCGACTGCTGCCAGCCCACGGGCTGGCGCATGGCGGCGCGCTGCATGGCCTGCCATTGTTTGCGGTTGCCATAGGCGTTGAACACCCGGTCCAGCACGGCGGCGATGCCCGCCGGGCTGACATCGTCAAACACAAAGCCGGTGGCGCATCCGGTGGCTGTGGCGGCGGCGTTGGCGTCGATCACCGTATCGGCCAGCCCGCCGGTGCGGGCGACAACGGGCAGGGTGCCATAGCGCAACCCGTATAGCTGGGTAAGACCGCAAGGCTCGAACCGCGACGGGATCACGATGGCGTCGCTGCCACCCTGCATCAGATGCGCAAAGCCCTCGTCATAGCCGATCAGCGTGCCGACCTTGCCGGGATACTCGGCGGCAGCGTCCACAAACGCGGCCTCAAGCTCTGGCTCGCCGGTGCCCAGAACCGCAAGCTGCCCGCCGCCCGCCACCAGTTGCGGGATGGTATCGGCCAGCGCGTCAAGCCCTTTCTGGTGGGTCAGACGGCTGATCACGCAAAATAGCGGGCCGCAATGATCGGGGTCGAGCCCCAGCCGCGCCGCCACCGCGGGCCGGCTCTGGGCCTTGCGGCCAGGGCTGCGGGCGTCGAAACCACGCGCCAGGGCGGGATCGGCGGCGGGATTCCAGGCGTTGGTGTCGATGCCGTTGAGGATGCCCGACAGCGCCGCGCCGCGCGCCTGCAGCACTCCCTCCAGCCCCATGCCGAATTTGGGCGTCAGGATCTCGCGCGCATAGGTCGGGCTGACCGTGGTGACCCGATCGGCAAACACCAACCCGCCCTTCAGGAACCCCAGGTCGCCAAAATACTCCAGCCCGTCGGGATGAAACCAGTCGGCGCGCAGGCCAAGCTCGCCAAGTACTTGGCCGCCGAACCGGCCCTGAAAGGCGATGTTGTGGATCGTCAGAACCGATTTCGGGGCCGGGCGGTCGGCTTGTTTGAGATAGACAGGCACCAGTGCGGCCTGCCAGTCATGGGCATGCACCACGTCGGGCTTCCAGCCGCCCAGCCCGTCAAGGCCGATGCGCGCAGCCGCCTGCGCCAGCGCGCCGAAACGCAGGTGGTTGTCGGGCCAGTCGTTGCCCTTGGGCGAGGTGTATGGCTGGCCCGGACGGTCGAAAAGCTGCGGCGCGTCCAAAAGCAGCAGGTCGATGCCATGGGCAGTCACCTGCACCAGCCGCCCCGGCCCCCCGGGCAGATCGCCGAAGCTGGCCACCTGCCGTCCCTTGCCCACCAGCGGCTGCAGCGACGCATAGGCCGGCAGCACCGTGCGGCACTTTATGCCCAGCGGTGCCAGGGCCGCGGGCAGCGCGCCGACCACGTCGGCCAGCCCGCCGGTTTTGGCAAGGCGCGCGCATTCCGAGGCCACCATCAGCACGTTCATGTCAGGCATCCAGCGCGTCGATCATGGCCTGGGTGATGACGCAGATCCCACCCTCGGTGCGGCGAAAGCGCTTGGCATCCAGTTGCGGATCCTCGCCCACGATCAGCCCTTCGGGGATCCTGACGCCCCGATCGATGATCACGTTCTTCAGATCGGCCCGGCGACCGACCTCGCAATAGGGCAGAGCCAGGACACCTTCGAGCATTGAATAAGAGTGGGTCTTGACCCCGGTGAACAGCAGGCAGCGATAGAGCGACGAGCCGGATATGATGCAGCCGCCCGACACCATCGACGACACCGCCTGTCCGCGGCGGCCTTCCTCGTTGTGGATGAACTTGGCCGGCGGCGTCAGTTCCGAGTAGGTCCAGATCGGCCAGTCATTGGCGTAGATGTCGAGCCCGGGCTTGAAATCGGTGAGGTCGATATTGGCCTGCCAATAGGCGTCGATGGTGCCCACGTCGCGCCAGTATGGCGTGTCCTCCAGCCCCGACATCACGCAAGACCGGCTGAAAGGATGCGCCATGGCGCCGCCCTCGGCCACGATGCCCGGGATGACGTCTTTGCCGAAATCGTGGTTCGAGGCGTCGTTGGCGGCGTCCTTTTCCAGCAGGTCGTAAAGATACTCTGCCTCGAACACGTAGATCCCCATGCTGGCCAGCGCCAGTTCGGGGTGGCCGGGCATCGGCGGCGGGTCGGCGGGCTTTTCGACGAAATCGAGGACCTTGTCGCTCTCGTCCACCGCCATCACGCCAAACTCACTGGCCTCTTGGCGCGGCACCTCGATGCAGCCGACCGTCACCTTGGCGCCGGATTTCACATGCTGCTCGATCATGATCGAGTAGTCCTGCTTGTAGATATGGTCACCGGCAAGGATCAGGATGTATTTCGGGCCATAGCCCCGCAGGACGGTGATATTCTGTGTCACCGCATCGGCGGTGCCCTTGTACCAGTTCTCTTCGGCCATCTGCTGCGAGGCGGGCAGGATATCCAGCGACTCGTTGCGCTCTTCGCGAAAAAAGCTCCAGCCGCGCTGCAGGTGGCGGATCAGGCTGTGGGCCTTGTATTGCGTGGCGACCCCGATGCGGCGGATACCGGAATTGACGGCGTTCGACAGGGCAAAGTCGATGATCCGGGTCTTGCCGCCGAAATAGACGGCGGGTTTCGAGCGGATATCGGTCATCTCGCGCAGCCGGCTGCCGCGCCCGCCGGCGAGGACATAGGCCATGGTCTGCTGGGCCAGTCGGTATCTGTCTTGATCCATCGGGTCTTCCCCTTTCGCGAAAATGCGCCCTTATTGCGGCGCGAGCTGAAAGAATGCGGTTGCCAGCGGCGGCACGGTGATCACCACCGAATGATCGCAGCCATGGGCGGCCATCGGCTCGGCGGTTGCCCCGTCCGCGTTGACCTGCCCGCTGCCGCCATAGGTCTCGGCATCGGTGTTCAGCCGCTCTGCCCAACGCCCCGGCGCGGGCACGCCGATGCGATAGTCCGGGCGGGTCACCGGCGTGAAGTTCGCCACCACCAGCACCGGCGCGCTGCCGTCCTTGCCGTAACGAACCCACGAGAACACCGACATGTCGGCATTGCCACCGTCGATCCAGCGGAACCCCTCGGCCCGGTTGTCGAGCTCGTAAAGCGACGGCGTGTGGCGGTAAAGCCGGTTGAGATCGCGCACCAGGTTCTGCACGCCCTTGTGGGGGCCATGCTGCAGCAGGTGCCAGTCGAGGCTTTGATCGTGGTTCCATTCGGCGGCCTGGGCGAATTCGCAGCCCATGAACATCAGCTTCTTGCCCGGATGGCCCCACATGAAGCCATAATAGGCGCGCAGGTTGGCAAAGCGCTGCCAGTCGTCGCCCGGCATCTTGCCCAGCAAAGAGCCCTTGCCGTGCACCACCTCGTCATGGCTGAGCGGCAGCACGAAGTTTTCCGAGAACGCATAATGCAGGCCGAAGGTCATCTTGTCGTGATGGTATTTGCGGCTCACCGGGTCTTCGGCCATGTAGCGCAGGGTGTCGTTCATCCAGCCCATGTTCCACTTGAACCCGAAGCCAAGCCCGCCATCGCATGTCATGGCACTGACCCCGGCAAAGGCGGTGGATTCCTCGGCGATGGTCATGACGCCGGGATGGGCGGCGTAGACCGCCTCGTTCATCCGCTGCAAGAAACTGATGGCTTCGAGATTCTCACGCCCGCCATGGATGTTGGGCACCCATTCGCCCTCTTGCCGGGAATAGTCGCGGTACAGCATCGAGGCCACGGCATCGACCCGCAGCCCGTCCACATGATACTCCTCCAGCCAGAATTTCGCGTTGGTTGTCAAATAGTTGGCAACCTCGGCGCGGCCATAGTTGTAGACCAGCGTGTTCCAGTCGGGGTGATAGCCCTCCTTGGGGTCGGCATGTTCATAAAGCGCCGAGCCGTCGAACCGGCCAAGCCCGTGCCTGTCGGTCGGGAAGTGGCCGGGCACCCAGTCGACGATCAGGCCCAGCCCGGCCCCGTGGCAGGCATCGACCAGCGCGCGAAAATCGTCTGGCACGCCAAACCGCGCGGTGGGGGCGAACATGCCTACCGGCTGATAGCCCCACGAGCCACCGAACGGGTATTCCGAGATCGGCGTCAGCTCGATATGGGTGAAACCCATGTCGCTGGCATAGCCGACCAGGGTAGTGGCATGTTCGCGGTAGTTCAGCGGGCGGTTGCCGTCTTCGGGCACAGTGCGCCAGCTTTCCAGATGCACCTCGTAGACAGAGATCGGCTTGTCGGTCTTGTGCAGATCGCCGCGTGCTGTCAGCCAGTCGCCGTCGCCCCAGTCATAACGCGCAAGGTCGCGCACCACCGAGGCGGTCTTTGGCGGCAGTTCCGCGCCGAACCCCACCGGGTCGGCCTTCAGCGGCAGCAATTGGCCGGCGCTGTCAAGCAGCTCGTATTTATAGACGGTGCCGTCGCTAAGGCCTGGCATGAAGATTTCGTGCACCCCCGTCGCCCCGCGCCGCCGCATCACGTTGCGCCGCCCGTCCCAGCCGTTGAAATCGCCGACCACCGAAACCCGCTGCGCGTTCGGCGCCCAGACGGCGAAATGCACGCCCGCCACGCCTTCGTGGCGGGTCACATGCGCCCCCAGAGCCCGCCAAAGCTGCCCGTGGGTGCCCTCGCCCAGCAGGTATTCGTCGGTCTCGCCAAGCACCGGGCCAAAGGCATAAGCGTCCTGCTCGGTCCAGACCTCGCCGCCGCGGGTCAGGCGCAGCAGATAGGCGAACCGGTTCCTGCGGCGCGGCACATATCCGGCAAACACCCCGCCAGCGCCCTCGACCGGCGCCAGATCGGCCAGCTTGCGCCCGGTCTTGCGGTCCAGCAGTTCCACCGCATCGGCCTCGGGGCGCAAGGCCCGGACAACCAGCCTGCCCCCCTCGGAATGCATCCCCAGCACCGAGAACGGGTCGCCATGGTGGCCCTCGGCAAGGGACCGGGCTTCGGCCGGCGGGATCGGGTTTGCGGTCATGCGGTTCTCTCCAGCCGCGGCGTGTTCAGGCCCCGAACCTGCCAGATGTCGCGGGCATAGCCCCTGATCGTCCGGTCGGAAGAGAACCAGCCCATGCTGGCAGTGTTGCGCAGCGCCATGGCATCCCAGTTCTGGCTGTTCTGAAACGCCTGATCTGCGCGGCGCTGGGTGTGGAAATAGCTGTCGAAGTCACAGGTCACCAGGAAATAGTCGTGATCGTAAAGCGTGCCGATCAACCCGTGATAGCGCCCCGGTTCCTGCGACGAAAAGCGCCCGTCGAAGATCTGCCCCAGCACGCGGGTCAGCCGTGGGCTGGCATCGATGGCCTGGCGCGCATAGCCCTGCACCTTGCGCCGCTCGACCACTTGCTGCGCGGTCAGGCCGAAGAGAAAGAAGTTCTCTGACCCCACGTG
The DNA here is from genome assembly GCA_024226455.1 of Paracoccaceae bacterium. GTDB lineage: Bacteria > Pseudomonadota > Alphaproteobacteria > Rhodobacterales > Rhodobacteraceae > JAAELR01. The sequence continues at coordinate 6,384 of JAAELR010000119.1, read as the reverse complement.
ATCGCGGATCTCAACATTGGCGCCGTCCAGCGTGCCGATGGTCAGCGCGCCGTTCAGGGCAAACTTCATGTTGCCGGTGCCGGACGCCTCTTTGCCCGCGGTCGAGATCTGTTCGGACAGGTCCGCCGCCGGGATCAGGGTTTCGGCCATGGTGACGTTGTAGTTGGGCGGATAGATCACCTTCAGCAGATCGCCCGTCACCGGGTCTTTGTTGATCACCCGGGCCACGTCGTTGATCAGACGGATGATTTCCTTGGCCACATGATAACCCGGCGCCGCCTTGCCGCCGAAGAACTTGACGCGGGGCGTCCAGCTGGCCCCCGGCGCGTCGTGCATCTCGTTCCACAGCGCCACGGTTTCGAGGATGTTCAGCAGTTGGCGCTTGTACTCGTGGATCCGCTTGATCTGGATGTCGAACATCGCCTGCGGGTCGATATCGATGCCGCAGCGTTCGGCCACCATCCGCGCCAGCCGTTGCTTGTTGCCCAGCTTGGCGGCGCGGAAATCCTGCAGCAAGGCCCGGTCGCCGGCGCGGTCGTTCAGCACCTTCAGCTGTTCCAGGTCGGCAACCCAGCCATCGCCGATCTCACGCGTGATCAGGTCGCTCAAGGCCGGGTTGCAGGTGTGCAGCCAGCGGCGCGGGGTGATGCCATTGGTCTGGTTGATGATCCGGGTCGGGTGAATACGGTTGAGGTCGGCAAAGACGCTTTCCCTGACCAGTTCTGTGTGCAGCGCCGAGACCCCGTTGACCTTGTGCGCCATGATGAAGGCCAGCTCTCCCATGCGCACCTCGCCATGCTCCAGTATGCGCGGGCTGCCGGGGTGTTCGGCCTGCTGGCGCTCGTCTATGGCGCGGATGATCTCCAGATGCCGGGGCAGCACACGGCCCAAAAGCCCCTCGTGCCAGCGCTCCAGCGCCTCGGGCAGCAGGGTGTGGTTGGTATAGGCCAGACAGCGCCGCGCCAGCGCGATGGCCTCGTCCAGCGCCAGGCCGTGCTTGTCGGCCAGGATGCGCACCAGTTCCGGCCCGGCAATCGCCGGGTGCGTGTCGTTGAGCTGGATCGCCACGGCGTCGGGCAGGGCGCGGATGTCGTCGTGATCGCTGAGGAACCGGCGCAGCAGGTCCATGATCGAGGCGGCGGAAAAGAAGTATTCCTGCTTCAGCCGCAGTTCCTTGCCGGCCTCGGTGGTGTCGTCGGGGTAGAGCACGCGTGAGATGGTGCGCGCCAGCGCCTCTGACCGGCCGGCGGCCAGATAGTCGCCGCGGTTGAAGCTTTCGAGGTCGAAATCGTTCAGGGGCTGCGCCGACCACAGCCGCAGCGTGTTGCCCCAGTTGCCCTGCCAGCCCACCACGGGCGTGTCAAAGGCGGTGGCCAGAACCGTATCGGCGGCATGCCAACGGGTGCCATCGTCGTGGTGATCCACATAGCCGCCAAAGCCGATATGGTACTGCACCTCGGGGCGCTCGAACTCCCACGCAAAGCGCTGGCTCAGCCATGTCTCGGCGGTCTCGACCTGCTGGCCGTCCAGGAAATCCTGCTCGAAGAAGCCATGCTCATAGCGGATGCCATAGCCATAGGCGGGGATGCCCAGCGTCGCCAGCGAGTCCATGAAACAGGCCGCCAGCCGCCCCAGCCCGCCATTGCCAAGGGCGGCGTCGGGTTCGTCGTGAAACACGGCCTCGGCGTCCTGGCCAAGTTCGCCCAGCGCATCGCGGGCCTCGCCGGTGACACCGAGATTGGCGGCCATGTCCTCTACCAGCCTGCCGATCAGAAACTCCATCGACAGGTAATAGACCCGTTTCGCGCCCTGCTCGTAGGTCTTGCGGGTGCTGCGGAACCACGGGTCGACCAGCCGGTCGCGCAACGCCAGCGACAGTGCCATGCGCCAGTCATAGACCGATGCATGAGCCGCGTCTTTGCCAAGGGAATAGACAAGGTGTCTTTGAATGTCTTCTTTCATCACAGTCGGCCCAGGGTTTGAGTCGCGCCTCTGTTAGCGCAAACATCAACATTTCGCTACAGTTATCCCGGGTATGGCGGACGGTGGTCCATTGCGCAATTCTGGATTGCTGTATTTGGGGCGCTGTTACCCGCTTTGCCGCTCGCGCCAAAGGGTAAAAAGCCCCGATACCACGATGATCGCGGCTCCGGCGAGCACATTGGGCGCAAGGGTCTCGGAATACACCGTTACCCCTATGGCGGCGGCAAAGACCAGATGCAGATAGGCAAAGGGCTGTATAGCGCTGGCCTCGGCCAGTTCATAGGCGCGGATCAGTGTCCAGTGCCCCGCCGCCCCGGTGACGCATAGCAGCGCCATCCAGCCCCAGTCGGGCCCGGTCATCGGCTGCCAGAACCAGATCCCGGCCAGGGTGATCGCCACGGCCCCGGCGGTGCCGGTCCAGAAAAAGCTGGTCAAGGCGTCGTCGCGCCGCGCCGCATAGCGGGTCAGCAGGGCATAAAGCGCGAACAGCGCGGCAGAGCAGAGCGGGATCAACGCCAGCATCGAAAAGACGCCGGAACCGGGCCGCAGGATGACAATGACGCCGACAAAGCCGGCGCCGATGGCGGCCCAGCGCAGCGGGCCCACCTTTTCGCCCAGTAACGGGCCGGAAAGGGCGGCGACCAGCAGCGGATAGCAGGCAAAGACCGCGTGGCTCTCGACCAGCCCCAGCAGGGTGAAGGCGGCGACCATGACACAGATCTCGGCCACCAGCAGAACGCCACGGGCGATTTGCAGACCCGGCTGCGAGGTCGCGGCTACACGGGCCAGCCCCCCGGGTGCGCGCATCGCCAGCGCGATGGCGAATGCGGCGAAGAACCAGTAGCGGATCATCACCACCATCATCACGTTGTATTCGGCGGCTAGGTGTCGGCTGAGCCCGTCCTGCGCGGCAAAGACCAGCATGGTCAGCGCCATCAGCGCGATGCCGGCCCGCAAGGCGCCGTCGCTCATCCCGGTAGCCGCCCGGCGGTCATGTGACGCTTGCGGCCATAGCCCGGCAGGCGTTCAACCGCGAACCCCGCCTCTGCCAGCGCCCGGCGCACGGCGCCGGCGGCGGTGTAGGTGGCGAAGGTCGCGCCGGGGCCAGAGTGACGCGCCACCTCGGCCATCAGGTCGGGCTGCCACAGTTCGGGGTTCCGGGCCGGGGCAAAGCCGTCGAGAAACCAGGCGTCCGCTGCGCCGTCCCAGCCGGGCAAGGTGTCACGGGCGTCGCCGATGGTGATGCTGGCCCTGACCGTACCGGTCTCGAACCCGAACGCACCGGCCTGCCACGCCGTCAGCAGCGGCCCGGCCTGATCGCTCAGCTCGGGGAACCGCGACAGGGCGCGTTGCAGATCGCCAACCGCCATCGGAAACGCCTCGAACCCGGTATAGCGCAGTCGCCCGGCCTGACCGCTGGCCTGCCACGCGGCCATCGCCGCCAGCAGGTTCAGCCCGGTGCCAAAGCCCAGCTCTGCAATGTGAAACCCCGGCCGGAACCGCCCGGGCAGGCCATTACCAGCCAAAAACACATACCGCGTCTCGGCCAGCCCGTCCTGAAACGAGAAATACGGGTCATCGAACCGGGTCGAGACCGGCACGCCGCCGTCCCGCCACTCCAGTATTGCGTGCTGGCTCTCGTCCATGGGCTCGCCTAAGAAACAACTGCGCGACAATGGGCAAGGGGTGAGGGATTGGCAATGATCGACGTGACCGTAATGGGGGGCGGGGTCTTCGGGCTTGCCACCGCCTGGGCCTGCATCCGGCGCGGCGCCAGGGTCCGGCTGATAGAGCGGCGCGGCTTTGGCACCGGGTCCAGCGGCGGGCTGGTGGGCGCGCTGTCGCCGCATGTGCCGGAAAACTGGAACCCCAAAAAGCAGTTCCAGCTCGAAAGCCTGCTGATGGCGGCCGGGTTCTGGAGAGAGGTAGAGTCGGTCTCGGGCGTCTCCTCGGGCTATTTGCGCTGCGGACGCTTGCAGGCCATCGCAACCGACCGGGCGCTGGAACTGGCCCGTGCCCGCGCCGCGACGGCGGCAGAGCTTTGGCGCGGCGAGGCCGACTGGCAGATCCTGCCCGAGGCAGAGTGCGGCGGCTGGCAACCGCTCAGCCCCAGCGGCTATCTGATCCGCGACACCCTGTCGGCCCGGGCGCAGCCGCGCAGGGCCGGGGCCAGTCTTGTGGCAGCGATCCGGGCGCGCGGTGCGGATATCGTGACCGGGGAGGGCGAGGCAGAGGGCCGGGTTCTGTGGGCCACCGGGCATGAGGGGCTGGCAGAGCTGTCGGCGGCGCTGGGCGCGACCGTCGGGGGCGGGGTCAAGGGCCAGTCCATGGCGCTGCGCCACGATGCAGGGGCGCAGGCGCCGCAGCTATATGTCGACGGGTTGCATATCGTGCCGCATGGCGACGGGACGGTGGCGATCGGCTCTACCACGGAACGCGAATTCGACAGCCCCAACGGCACCGACGCCCAGCTTGACGAGCTGCACGAGCGCGCCGTGCTGGCCTGTCCGGTGCTGCACGGGGCTCCGGTGGTGACGCGCTGGGCCGCGGTCAGGCCGCGGGCCAAAAGCCGGGCGCCGATGCTGGGGGAATGGCCCGGCAGGCCGGGGCATTTCGTCGCCAACGGCGGCTTCAAGATCGGCTTTGGCATGGCGCCAAAAGTGGCCGAAGTGATGGCCGATCTGATGCTGGAGGGATGCGACGCCATACCCGAAGGGTTCCGGGTAGAGGATAATCTTTGACGGGGGAATAGCTGGGTGTCCCCATGGGGACACCACCTCAAGGTGTTGATAACCCCCATGATAGCGCTACCAGCCAGCGTATGGAAACCCACCACTTCCACGATTTGCCGTCAGCTTGCCACAGCGGTCATGCATTGCCGCCCGTCCGGCCCGCGCACCCAAAGCGCGCCGTCATCGCCCATGCAGATATCCGCCGTCTCGTGATGCATCAGCGCTGAGGTGGCGCGGAACTGAAACCGGCTTAGCCCGCCCAGCCGTTCGTCGGCCATGGCGATCAGCAACTGCGCCAGCAGCGGCCCGTGCACGACAAGGCCGGTGTAGCGCTCGACCCGCTGGCAGTAATCCAGATCATAGTGGATCCGGTGACCGTTGAAGGTCAGCGCCGAGTAGCGGAACAATAGCGTGGTGCCAAAGCTCTGTGACCGGCACGAGGCCTCGTCGCGGCGCGCCATGGGCGGGGCCACGGCAGGCCGGTCGCCGAGAGGCTCTCGATAGACGATATCCTGCCGCTCTGTCAGTTTCAGCGCGCCGCCCTGCCGGATGTCGTGGCGCAGGGTGACAAAGCCCAGCCGCCCGCTGCGGCCGGTCTTTTCGGCGACATCCTCGAGAGTGGTAATCTTGTCCGCCGCCTCGCCGATCAGCAACGGCGCATGAAACTCCAGCGCGCCGCCGGCCCACATGCGCCGGGGCAGGCCGAGATCGGGGATCAGGCCAGTGCCGGTGCGCGGATGGCTGTCGCGGCCCAGCTGGTCGGGCGGCTGCGGATCCCAGAAATGGATATGGTGCCAGAACGGCGGCAGCGCATCACCCGGCCCCCCCGGCGGCGCACCGGAACGCCCCAGTGCTGCATGCAGCGCCGCCGCACGGGCAGGGTCCATCCTGTCGTGAAACACCTGTGTTTGTCCAACCGCCTCGTGCATGGTGCCGCGACATTAGTAGATTGGCGGGAACGGACAAGTCCGCATCACCGACCAGGCGCGGGTACCTGACTGAATAGTCCAGATGGCGGCACAGAGCCCACAGAGCCAGTTGTGAAAACCAGAACTGTCAGCCCCCCGGACCGGTACCTTCCTTAGGTTGAGAGGGTCGGGTTTATTTCGCAGGCACGCCACCGGCCAGCCGGTAGACTTCAATGTCACACCCCTTGCAGGTTCGGCATGGTCCGGGTTGACAGGTTGCCAATGACGCCAACTAGTTGCCGGTAATCAGGCAACCGGCAGCACCGGGTGCCTTGCTTGCGTTAGCGTCAGGAGAATCCATGAAGCGGTGTACGAAACCGAACGGCAAATGTTTGTCCCGCGGGCTCTGGCTTGCGGCCACAGCCACAATTCTTTCCGTCGCAGGAACATCGTTGGCAACGGCAGCCGCCATCAGTTGCTCAGCACTCAAAAACGAGCCGCTTTCATCCTATGGCAATGTGTCGGTCAGCCTCGAAGCCGGCGACGTGGTGATTGTGTCCAACAGCGACAGCCTCACCTCAATCAACTTTTTCGGTACCGGAACCACAACACAGACCTGCGGCCCGATTTTTTCTGCTGGTTCTTGTGCTTCCGCCTATTTCACTGCCGCTGCCACAGCGACCCACCATGTGGAAGAGGCCGGCGGCGGCAGCGCGGTGTTGAGTTGCAGTTCCGCTGGCACGGCCTCAGGCGGCAATATC
>JAAELR010000118.1 GCA_024226455.1 Paracoccaceae bacterium | reverse complement strand
TGGTTGAGTATCGTTACCACAATCAGCGCGCCACCGCCAAATATCGCCAGCATGCCGAGCCAAGGGTGGAAGATGGTGATGCCCAGCAGAAAGACCGGGGTCCATGGGATATCGAAGAGTGCGGCGAAAACCGGCGAGGCAAGCAGCCGCTGGACCGCTTCGAGATCGCGCAACGCGTTGCTGGCGCCGGCTTCGCCCTGCAGGACGCTGGCCCGTCTGATAACAGCGGTAAAAACACGCTCATCCAAAGCAGCCTGGAACCGTGCTCCGATTCGCGCCAGCACCCGACCGCGCACGAAATCGAGAAGGCCCATCATCGCAAAAAGAAAACCCATCAGGATGAACAGCGCCAGCAGCGTCTCTTCCGAGCGACTGCCAAGCACCCGGTCATATACCTGTAGCATGAAGATCGGGCCGGTCAGCATCAACAGGTTGACGAAAAAGCTAAAAATACCGACGGACCAGAAAAGCTCCCGGCTGGCGCGCCTCGCGGTGCGAAGCTCTTTGCGCCCCGCTTCAATGTCAGGCCGTCTCAAGGTGCCGGGGCCGATGGCGCAATCCTCCGCTCAAAATCCGCCCTCGCCGGT
>JAAELR010000117.1 GCA_024226455.1 Paracoccaceae bacterium | reverse complement strand
CGTCGTCGATGTCCAACATCAGCTTCTTCTTCCCGAAGCGGATGCAGGGCCTGGCGCTGGGCCTCAATGCCGGCCTCGGCAACGCCGGCGTCTCGGTGATGCAGTTCCTGCTGCCCTGGATCATCACTTTCGGCGCCTTCGGTGGTTTCGGCGGCGAGCCCTACCAGGTCGGCGACAAGCAGTTGTGGATCCAAAACGCCGGCCTGGTGTGGGTGCCGATCACCGGTTTCCTGATGATCCTGGCCTTCCTGTTCATGAACAACATGCCGCAGCACAAGTGCGGCTCGACCCTGGTGGCGGTCAGCAAGTATCTGTGGCTGACGGTCCTCGGCTTCGTCGGCGGCGGCGTCGGCGTGTTCCTGCTGATCATTCCATGGGGCGGTTTCCCGCCCCTGCTCAAGGTCTTCGTGATCCTGGCCGTGGCGGTGACGGTGACGCTGGTGGGCATGAAGTACCTGACCCCGAAGGACATCAGCGATCCGCTCCATCAGCAGTTCGCGATCTTCAACAACAAGCACAACTGGGTGATGACCTGGCTGTACACCATGACCTTCGGCTCGTTCATCGGCTACGCCAACGCTTTTCCCAAGCTCATCGACGATGTCTTCGGCTTTGTCCGAGTCGGTGCCGACGGCAATCCGCTGGCCGAGGCCCTGGTCAATCCCAACGCGCCGATCTCGTCGAAGTACATCTGGATCGGCGCCGGCGTCGGCGCGCTCATCCGGCCGTTGGGCGGCTGGCTGTCCGACAAGCTGGGGGGCGCCCGGGTGACCCACTGGGACACCATCATCATGATCGGGGCCACGATCGGTGCCGGTTACTACGTGTCGCAAGCCAGTCAGTCGCAGAATCCGGAGCAGTACTTCATGCCTTTCCTGCTGCTCTTCATCCTGCTCTTCGCTACCACCGGCATCGGCAACGGTTCCACTTTT
>JAAELR010000116.1 GCA_024226455.1 Paracoccaceae bacterium | reverse complement strand
CGGTGAAGGCCAGCGTGTCGGCCTCGATGGAATTGGCCGAATTGTCGATGGTGAAGGTCAGCACCGAGGTCAGGCCCTGGTCGATGGTGTCGGGGGAGAAGGCTTTGGCAAAGCCCGGCGCCGCTGCCGCGTTGACGGTCAACGGCGCCGTGGCCGCCGCTGCTTCGGGGTAGTTCGAGGTCAGCGTCGAGGTGGTGTTGGTGAAGCTGCCCGGGGTGACGGCGCGCGCATCCACCGAGATGGTGCAGGTTGCGCCCGTGGCGAGGGTGCCACCGCTGAGGCTGATCAGGTCGGTTCCGGCAGAGGCAGTCACCGTTCCATTGCAGCTATTGACCAGATTTGGGGTGCTGGCCAAGGTCACGCCGCTGGGCAGAGTGTCGGTAAAGGCCATCGAGGACGCGCCGGCCACGTTGGAGCTGTTGTCCAGCGTGAAGGTAAGCGTCGTGGTGCCGCCCTGCTCGACGGTCGCGGGCGAGAAGGCCTTGGTTAGTTTCAGGTCGCCCGGGATGACGGCGGTGTCGTCGTCGGTGCCGCTATCGTTGCTGCTGGTCGGATCGGTGACCGAGGCGGCGATAGTGGCGGTGTTCGACAGAGTGCCGGTCGCCATTGTGTCGACGGCGCAGGTCGCCAGGTAGGTGACGGATGCGCCAGAGGGCAGCGACAAGGTCTCGGCAAGATCGCCCGAGCCAGTGCCCGTGTTGCCCGTGGCGCCGCTGGCGGCGCTCGACGTGTAGGTACAGCTCAGATCGCCGGGGAAATTGTCGGTGACGCTGGCCGAGGTATCGTCTGAGGGGCCGTTGTTCTGCGCCACAATCGTGTAGACCACATTGCCGCCGGCGTTGACGCTGGTGACGCCGTCGGTCTTGGAGATGGCGAGATCGGCCTCTTGCGTGACGGCGGTGTCGCTGTCGGTGTCGCTGTCGTTGCCCGGCGTCGGATCGGTCACCGAGGCGGAAACCGAGGCGGTGTTCGACAACGTCCCTGTGGCCGACGAGGCAACGGCACAGCCCACCGTGTAGGTCACCGATGCGCCCGAGGGCAGCGACAGGGTTTCGGCAAGGTCACCTGAGCCCGACGCGGAATTGCCCGAGGCGCCACCGGCGGCGGCAGAGGTGTAGCTGCACGAGGTCAGGTCGGCGGGGAAGGTATCGGCCAGGCTGGCCGAGGTATCGTCTGAGGGGCCGCTGTTGGAGACCACGATGGTGTAGGTCAGGTCTTGCCCGGCGATGACGCTGGTGACGCCGTCGGTCTTGGAGATGGCGAGATCGGCCTCTTGTGTGACGGCGGTGTCGCTGTCGGTGTCGCTATCGTTGCCCGGTGTCGGGTCGGTCACCGAGGCGGCGACCGTGGCGGTGTTCGACAGCGTACCTGTGGTCGACGAGGCAATGGTACAGCCCACCGTGTAGGTCACCGATGCGCCCGAGGGCAAAGACACCGTATCGCTGATGTCGCCAGAGCCCGAATCGTTGTCCGAGGCGCCGCCCGCGGCGACCGAGGTGTAGCTGCACCCGGTCAGAGATGCCGGCAATGCGTCGGTCACTGTTGCCGAGGGGTCGTCGGAGGGGCCGTTGTTCTGCGCGACGATTGTGTAGGTCAGGCCTTGCCCCGCAACGACGCTGGTGAGGCTGTCGGTCTTGCTGATGGCGAGATTGGCCTCTTGCGTGATCGCGGTGTCGCTGTCGGTGCCGCTGTTGTTTCCTGTGACCTGCTCTGTGATCGACGCGGTTGCCGTTGCAGTGTTCGACAGCGTACCGGTGGCGTCCGATGCGACGGCGCAGATCGCCGTGTAGGTCACCGAAGACCCCGATGGCATCGACAGGGTCTCGGAAAGGTCACCAGACCCGGCCGCGGTGTTGCCACTGGCGCTGCCGGCGGCGGCCGAGGTGTAGCTGCAGCTCAGGTCGGCGGGGAAGTTGTCGGTCAGCGTGACGGACGGGTCGGTGGACGGCCCGGCATTGCTGACGACGATCGAATAGGTGGTGCTTTGGCCGGCGATGACGCTGGTGACGCTGTCGGTCTTGGTCACCGAGATATCGACCAGGGGATCGACCACAAGGTCCGCGGCCGCGGGGGCGGCGACGAACAGGCCCGAGTATGTCAGGTTCGAGGTCGCGTTGGGATAGGTGCCGTCCACTGCGGCGGCGGGCACGGTGACTTCGACATCGAAAGAGCAGGTGCCGCCCGAAGCCGAAAGTTCGCCTGCAGAGAAGGTCAGAGTATCGGTTCCGCCGATCGAGGATGATGCGCCGCAGGGATTGCTGGGCAGAGAGGTGGCGATCAAACCGCTCAACACCGCGTCCAGATCGTCGGTGAAGGACAGGTCAGAGATGGCTGAAGAGCCAGCGTTGGTGAGGGTGAATGTCAGTGTCTCGGTGCCGCCGGGCAGAACGGTTCCGTCGAAGGACTTGGAGAAACTCACGTTGAGGTCAGAGACGTTCAGCACATCGGTCGCCGCATCGCCGGTAACGGCAAACCCGCCGATAGTGCCGGCGACGTCAGAGGTGGTGTTCGTCTTGGGACCGGTTGAGGCTGAACCGGGGATGCTTACCGCGACGTCGAAAGAGCAGGTCTCTCCCGCTGTCAGGCTGCCGCCGGAGAAAGAGACGGTGCCGGTTCCGCTGGCAGTGCCGTTGCAGGCCGTGCTCGGCAGACCTGTGGCCACCGCGCCGGAAAGCATCGTGTCCAGGTCGTCGGTGAATTCGATGTCAGAAGCCGCCTGCGCCGAGTCCAGGTTGGTGAGGGTGAAGCGCAGCGTCGCCGTGCCGCCCAGCGCGACCGGATCGTCGGCGAACTCCTTGGTCAACTCCAGCTGGGTGCCCTGAACCGTTAGCGTGTCAACCGCTGGGTCGATGGAAACGCTGCCACCCTGATCGGCCGAAAGGCTGCTGGTCGTGTTCGGGTATGTGCCATTGCTGGCGCTGGCCGGCACCAGCAGCGGCACCTCGATGGCGCAAGACCCTCCTGCGGGCACAGTCCCGCCAATGTAGACCAATATACTAGTCGTGCCGGCAAACGTGCCGCCGCAAGTGTCAAGACTGGAACCGGATGGTGCCTCCAACCCCGAGAGTGCGCTGTCGAGATTGTCAGTGAATACAATGCTCGTCGCCGCGGTGGTGGCGTTCTGGTTTTCGATCTCGAAACGCAGCGTCGTTGTCTGGCCGGGCACGACCGGATTGGTCAGGAATTCCTTAGTGAAGGTCAGGCTCGCCACCGTCAGATCGTCGGATGCGGTATCAAAGGTCTCTGTGCTGCCGCCGACCGGGGCCGCGGACAGGACGGAGGTCGTGTTCGTGTGGTTACCCGCGGCCGCGCCAGCCGGGATGTCGAGTTTGACAGAGATCGTGCAACTAAGGTCGGTTCCATTCAGCTCACCACCGGTGAACGTGAGCGTCGTGGTGCCGCTGACAGTTCCTCCGCAGGTGTTGGAGTTTTCTGCGTTCAGCGTGGTTAGGGCCAGGAACCCGCTCAGGTCGTCGGTAAAGCTGATGTTTTCAACATCGTCCGAGTCACCGGTCCTGGTGATGGTGAAATCCAGGTCAACCGTGCCGCCCGGCGCAGCGCTGCTTTGGAAGGCTTTGGCGAACGAAAGGTCAATCGCGCTGCCCACTGTCAGCGTGTCGCTGCCGGCGCTGCCGGTGACAGTCGCGCCATTTACTGTCGCGCTCGGTGCGCTGGTGGCGTTGGTGTAGGTCGAGGCCGGGAATGGGGAGGGAAGGGTGACGGTGACATCGAAGGTGCAACTTTCTGCTGGCCCCATGGCCAGGTCGCCGCCGGTCAGGTTCAGGGTATCGCCGCCAGACAGGGTAGAGCCCGACCCGCAGGGAGCCGTCGGCAAGGTCCCCGTGATAACCGGAGACGGCAGGAACCCGGTGTCTGCCCCGCCATAGGTCAGTTGGTCCTCGAAGGCGATGTCGGACGCCGCATGGGTCGATGAAAGGTTCGTGACCGTGTAGCGCAAAACCACATCGTCCCCGGGTTTGGGGTTTGGATCGGATGCCAGTGTGGCCGCATCAAGGAATTCCACCGTCAGGCTGGGCGCTGCGCCGCCCGACGGAACCAGCACGTCGGCTGTGGCCGCATCGCCGGCCGCCGGCGACCCGTCGATGGTTCCCGAGATCGCCGATGTGGTGTTGGTATAGGTACCAGCCGTAGCACCGACGGGTGCGAGCACCGTAACCGAGAAGGTGCAACTGCCCCCGGCCGCGATTGTTCCGTTGGCGAAAGTCAGATTGCTTGTTCCGGTGATCGTGGACGTTGCGCCGCAGGGAGTAGCGGGCAGAACGGTGGCGGCGGCGCCAGACATCATGGCGTTCAGGTCGTCGGTAAAGGTGACGCCAGTGGCCTCGAAATTCCGGTCGCGGTTCGTCAGCGTGAACTCCAGCTCGGTGGTCGTTCCGGCATTGACAGGGTTGGTCAGAAAGCTCTTGGCGATGTGCAGGTCCGTGGTCGGAGCTGAAACGATCAATTTGTCCGTCGCGTTTCCGGCGGTGGTGAAGTCGGCCAGCAACTCGGTCGAGTTCACATAGCTGCCCGCTGCCGTACCCTTCACGTCGACCGTGGCGCTGCAGCTGGCGCCTGCGGCAAGAACTTCAAATCCGGGAAAACTTGTCCCATTCGCATCGAGCTGTACGGTGCTTGATCCGGGGGTTGCGGTAAGTGTCGTGTCGTTCAGGGAACTGATGCAGTCGGTCGATGCATTGGCCGGATTGGCGACCTCGACCCCGCCGGGCAGATTGTCGGTGAAATCCAGGTAGTTCACGACCGATGCGTTGGCGGAGTTGTTGATGGTGAAGGTCAGGGTCGATGTTCCGCCCAGCGAAACGCTATCGGGGCTGAAGGACTTGGTGAAACCGGGCAGGGTTGTCTCGACGGTCAGAATGTCCGATGCGCTGCCCGAATTGCCAGCCGATGATGTCAGGTCGCCGCTCGCATTGGTATCGGTAGAGGATCCGATCACGTCGACCGTGACTGTGCAACTGGATGTGCCTGCGACCGAGCCTGCGGAAAGCGAGATGGTGCCGCCGCCATCCGGCGCGGAGAGAACGGCCGAGGCTGCTCCGGAACAGTCTGTGTCTTCGTTGGCTGGGTCGGCGATGGTCATCCCCGCCGGAAGGGTGTCGGTGAAGGCCAGATCAGTGACCGGCGAGGCCGCAGAGTTCGTGATCGTGAAGGTCAGGGTCGAAGTGCCGCCGGGCCCGATCGTGTCCGGGCTGAAGACCTTGGAGAATGCCGGTTGCGCAACCGCCCCCGCCGCAGAAACAAGAGTTGCGGCCAGGGCCATGACAAGGCTTTTGAATTTCAGCGACACGGGGGGTATCCAATCTCTGCCTCGCAACTTGAGCTGGGACAAACGCTGTTGAAACCGCTGCGAAATCCGGAAGATAACGCCTGGATTCCATTTTACACAGTTCAACGAGGAGTACCCAACCGACGCCACGCTGGCATGGCGGGTTAACGATTGAAAGCCTGTTGCCCGGGGTCCGGACAAGGATTCCCGCGGCGATTGTAAAAAGGAAACAGTTCGGCGGTGGCAGTCAGGTCACATAGCCGATCGAGGTTTCCACCGCGTGCAGGAACGACCCGGCCGAGGAACTGGCCGAGAGCAGCACAAAGCCGTCCTGTTCCTCGCGTACGATCATTGCGCCCATATGCTCCATCACCGTGCGGGCGGCGGCATCGACCGGGAAGGTCGCGTCGTGCAGGTCAAGCGGGCAGAGCCGTTCCAGCACATCGCGCACGCCGGGGCCCGCCAGCGACAGCGCCACCCATGCGTCGGTCTGGTTGGTGGTGTAACAGGCGCCTTTCAGCGCCGTCTGCACTGCCGGTTCGGCCAGTGCCGCGTCGTCGGCAAAGATCAGCATCGCCTGGTCGGGTCCCATGCGGATCAGCCGGTGTGTGTCGTTGACCGCCGACATTCCCGGGGCGGGCAGGTCCAGCTTGAGGGACGATTTTATTGCCTTTTTCGCCGCGGCCTCGTCACCCAGCGGCAGCGCCAGAGAGACCAGCGCCAGTTCAGAGCATTCGCGCAGGCGCAGCTCGCCGAATGTCATGTCATAGCCGCCCAGCGGCGGCGCAGGGGTCAGGCTAGCCACGCTGACGCACTCCTTCAGGGTCGATATGGTGGGCCGAGACGATCTCGACCTTCGTGTCCTTGCCGCGCACCGGGTCATAGGCACGCACGATGTCGCCAATCCGGTCCTTGCCGCGCTTGACAAAGCCCAGGCCGATGGAGTGGCTCAGTTCCGGCGACCAGGCGACCGAAGTCATATAGCCCTGGTCCGAGAACATGTCGGGGTGGTGGTCGTCAAGCTCTACGAAATGCGCCCCGGCGTTCAGCATGTCGTTGCGGTCTACCGGGTGCAGGCCCACCAGCCGCAGCCCGTCGTCTCGGTTCATCTCTTCGCGCTCGGAAAGCTTCGAGCCGATCGAGTCCTTCTTCTTGGACACCATCATGCCCAGGCCCAGATTGGCAGCCGTGGTCTGACCGTTCAGTTCGTTGCCCGCCGCGTGGCCTTTTTCGATGCGCATCACCCCCAGCGCCTCGGTGCCATAGGGGATGGCGCCGAACTCTTCGCCGGCCTGCATCAGCGCGCGGATCATGGCGTCGCCATAGCGGGCGGGAACCGCGACCTCAAAGGCCAGCTCGCCCGAGAACGAGATCCGGAACAACCGCCCCGGCGTGCCGCCACAAACCGTGCATTCGGCGCAGGCCATGAAAGGGAAGCCCTCGTTGGACAGGTCCAGATCGTCGACCACTTTGCCCAGCAAGGCGCGCGCGTTTGGCCCGGCTACGGCGAATTGCGCCCAGGCGTCGGTGGTCGAGATCAGATGCACGTCGAGATCTGGCCAGAGGCACTGGCGGGCGAACTCCATGCGGCGGAACACCAGCACCGCGTTGGCGGTGGTGGTGGTCATCACAAAGTGGTTCTCGCTGAACCGGGCAGTGGTGCCGTCGTCATAGCAGATACCGTCCTCGCGCAGCATCAGCCCATAGCGGACCTTGCCGACGGGCAGTTTGAGGAAAGCGTTGGAGTAGATGCGGTTGAGGAATTCGGCGGCGTCGCGGCCCTGAATGTCGATCTTGCCCAGCGTGGTAACGTCGCAGATGCCGACGCTGCGGCGGGTCTGCACCACCTCGCGGTCGACGCTGTCGCGCCAGCCTTTTTCGCCTGCCTGCGCAAACCACTGGGCCCGCAGCCAGTTGCCGGTGGTGACAAAGGTGGCGCTTTGCTCTTCGGCCCATTTGTGGCTGGGGGTCAGGCGGTTGGGGCGGAAATCCTTGCCGCGTGCCCGGCCGGCGAAGGCGCCCATCGCAACCGGCGAATAGGGTGGGCGGAAGATGGTGGTGCCGGTGTCGGGGATCGACTTGCCGCTGGCCTCTGCCAGAACCGCCAGCCCCAGCATGTTCGAGGTCTTGCCCTGGTCGGTGGCCATGCCCAGCGTGGTGTAGCGTTTCAGCAATTCGACAGAGCGGTAGCCCTCGGTCCTGGCCAGCTTGACGTCCTTGGCAGTGACGTCGTTTTGCAGGTCCACCCAGGCGCGGCCCTTGCCCGGCGCGTGCCAGAAGGCTTTGATATCAAAGGTTTCGTCCTCGGCCTTCGGTGCATCGCCAGCGGCGGGGCTGAGCCCTAGATCGCCCAGTGCGGCACAGGCGGCGGCGTGGCCTTCCTTCAGCGCGGCGGCCAGGGTCATTGCCCCGTTCGCGGCGCCGGCGACGGACATGCCGGGGGGCAGGTCGGCGCCGGGGACGAAGGCGGCGATATCCTCGCGCCAGTCGGGGCGACCGCGCTGGTGGCAGGTCAGGTGCACGTTGGGCGACCAGCCGCCCGAGACGGCCAGACAGTCGGCCTCGATGCTGCGCCCGCTGGCGGTTCCGACCGCCGTCAGCCCCTTGCGGCCCCAGGTGGTGGCCAGAGATTCGCCCTTGCGGGCATCGATTATACCAGTGACTTCAACGCCTTGCGCCTTCAGATCCGCAGCCGTGCGCAGCCCGTCGTCATTGTTGGTGAAGACCGCGACGCGCTTGCCCGGCGCCACGCCGTAGCGGTTAACATAGGTGCGAACGGCGCCTGCCAGCATGACGCCGGGGCGGTCGTTCATCGGGAAGGCGATAGAGCGTTCCGTGGCCCCGGCAGAAAGCACGGCGCGGCGGGAGTATACGCGCCACAGCACCTGCCGGGGCCTGCCTTCAGAGGCAGCCAGGTGATCGGTCCGACGCTCCAGCGCGCCATAGATGCCGTGATCGTAGGCACCATATACGGTGGTGCGCGTCATGCAGCGCACATTATCCATGGCCTGCAGTTCCGCCCAGGCCTGCGCTGCCCAGTCGGCACCGGCCATGTCCTCGACCGCGTAGGTTTCGGCGTTGAGCCGGCCTCCGGGCAGGAAATCCTCATCCGCAACAACGACTTGCGCACCGGAACGGCCTGCCGCCAGCGCGGCGGCCAGACCGGCGGGGCCGGCGCCTATGATCAGCAGGTCGCAATGCATATAACCGTGGTCATAGACATCCGGGTCGGGCTGCATGGAAAGCCGCCCCAGACCCGCTGACGAGCGGATGATGGGTTCATAGACACGTTCCCAGAATGCCTTGGGCCACATGAAGGTTTTGTAGTAAAAACCGGCACTTAGGAAAGGGGCGAACAGGTCGGTCAGCGCCATGAAATCGCGCTCTAGCGAGCCGCGGTGGTTCTGGCTGGTAGCCTCGAGCCCGTCAAAAAGCTCGGCCATGGTGGCGCGGGTGTTGGGCTCTTGCGCGGCACCCTTGCGTAGCTGGACGAGGGCGTTGGGTTCCTCGGATCCGGCAGAGAATATGCCGCGCGGGCGGTGATACTTGAACGACCGGCCAACCAGCCGCTGACCGTTGGCCAGCAGCGCGGAGGCCAGGGTATCGCCTTGAAAACCCTGCATATTCTTCCCATTGAATGAGAAGTTAACAGAAACTGAACGGTCGATCAGGCCGCCGGTCAGACGGTTGGACTGGCTCATTTCGACCTCCCGCGTGAACGGGCCACGTCGCGGGCCAGTTCTACCATTGTAATCTCATGTGTCAGGGTGTTGCGCGTCACCACCAGCCAGGAACGGTCGCCCTGCTCGTGATACCAAAGCTCGCGGTGCTCGCCCGCCGGGTTGTCGCGCAAGTACATGTAATCGTGCATTTCCTCGTCGCTGGCCGTCATTCCGTCAGGCCGGTCCATCAGGCTGGCATCGCCGAGATAGACGAATTCGGCGGCATCGCGCGGGCCAAGAAGCGGGTGGTTGATGATCATGTTGCAGCCCTTTGGCTGGCCGCGAAAACGGCCGATTTCGGGTGTCGGCAAAGCGTCGGACTTTTGTCGGACTTCTGTCGGACCATGATAATGCCCCCTAATGCAGGTTCGGCTGGGCGCCGACGCCCTTTTCGTCGATCGGCGCGCCACGGCGGAAACGGTCGAGGCGGAATTGCGTGGCCACCTCGTGCGGCTGGTCCTTGGCCAGCAGGTGGGCATAGCAATAGCCCGAGGCAGGCGTCGCCTTGAACCCGCCATAGCACCAGCCGGCATTGACATAGAGCCCTTGCGTTCCGGTCTTGTCGATGAAGGGCGAGCCGTCCATGGACATGTCCATCACCCCGCCCCAGCCGCGCAGCAGACGCGCCCGGCCGATCATCGGCATGATCGCCATGCCACCCTCGCAGACATCTTCGACCACCGGCAGGTTGCCGCGCTGGGCATAGGTGTTGTAGCCGTCGATATCGCCGCCGAACACCAACCCGCCCTTGTCGGACTGGCTGACATAGAAATGCCCGGCACCGAAGGTGATGACGCCCGGCAGGGTGGGCTTGAGACCTTCGGTGACGAAAGCCTGCAGCACGTGGCTTTCGATGGGTAAACGCATGTCGGCCAGAGCCGCGACCCGGCCCGACGATCCGGCGGCGCACATGGCCACCTTTTTGGCGCGGATCGGCCCGCGGGTGGTCTGCACCCCGGTACAGACCCCGTCGGTGATGTCGATGCCGGTGACCTCGCAGTTCTGGATGATGTCGACGCCGTGCATGTCGGCGCCGCGCGCATAGCCCCAGGCCACCGCATCGTGGCGCACCGTGCCGCCGCGTTTCTGGCGCAGCGCGCCCTGGATCGGAAAGCGGGCATTGTCGAAATCGAGGAACGGGCAGAGCGCGCGGATCTCGTCGGGCCCCAGCAGCTCACTGTCGGCACCCGACAAACGCATGGCGTTGGCGCGCCGGGCGAAGGCGTCGCGCTGCGGATCGCTATGGATCAGGTTCAGGATAGAGCGCTGGCTGACCATGGCATTATAGTTGAAGTCCTGTTCCAGGTTTTCCCACAGCTTCAGCGACAATTCATAGAAGGGCTGGTTGCCGGGCAGCAGATAGTTGGCCCGGATGATCGTGGTGTTGCGCCCGATATTGCCCGAGCCGAGCCATCCCTTTTCGACCACCGCCACGTTGCGCACGCCAAACTCTTTGGCCAGGTAATACGCCGTCGCCAGCCCGTGGCCGCCGCCGCCGATGATGATGATATCGTATTGCGGCCTGGGGTCGGGTTCTCGCCAGGCGGGCTGCCAGCCCTTGTTGCCGGTCAGGCCCTGCCAGAAGACTTTGAATGCGGAATATCCCATGCGACCTGACTTTACTTTGCGGTTGTCGGGGCGAGTGTCTCGTGCCGCGTGGCGCTTGACTTTTCTTTGAGGGACGGTTTCTTGTCCGAGATGGACGGAAAGCACCCTGATTTGCCCGCGAATTCGCAAAGGATGATCGGTGTACTGCCGATCCCGGGATTCGCGCTGACCTCTTACGCCTGCACGGTAGAGCCGTTCCGGGCGGCCAATCTGCTTAGCCGCAGGCGGCTCTATGACGTGGTGCATTTCTCGACCGGGGGGGCGGTGCCCAGTTCCGGCACGGCGGTGGCCCAGGCCGATGCGCTGGTGGGCGAGACGCCGCGCCTTGATTTCCTGTTCGTGGTCGCGGGCGGCGATCCGGCGGCATATGAGAACCGCGAGGTGTTCGCCTGGCTGGGCCGCATGGCGCGGCGCGGGGTGCTGTTGGGCGGGGTCAGCGGCGGGCCGGTAATACTGGCGCGTGCCGGGCTGATGCAGGGGCGGCGTATGACGGTGCATTGGGAGCACGCGGCGGCACTGGCAGAGATCGGCCCGGGGCTGCTGATCGAGCGGTCGCTATATGTCATCGACCGCGACCGGGTGACCTGTGCCGGTGGCACGGCGCCGCTGGACCTGATGCACGCGCTGATCGCCGGGCATCACGGGGTGAGTTTTGCCAGGGCGGTCAGCGACTGGTTTCTGCACACCGATATCCGGCCCTCGTCCGGCGCCCAGCGCGCCGGGCTGGTGGACCGGGTCGGCACCACGGCGGCACCGGTGCTGGACGCGGTCGAGGCGATGGAGAACCACATCGCCGACCCGCTTGCCTTGCGCGATCTGGCGGCGGTGGCGGGCGTGTCGCCGCGCCAGCTGGGGCGGCTGTTTCACGACCGGCTGGGGGTGCCGGTGATGGGTTATTACCGAGAGCTGCGTCTGGCCACCGCACGGCGCCTTGTAACGCAGTCGCCGCTGCCGCTGACAGAGATCGCGCTGGCCACGGGCTTTGCCAATTCCGCCCATTTCTCCGCCGCCTACGTAAGACGTTTTGGCGAGCCCCCATCGCGGGCGCGGCGTTAGGCGGCGGGGGAAATTGCTCTGAAACCACCGGGGAAGGCATGCGCGGGAACAAGGGCCGCAGGCCCGCCCGCGCGATGGCCAGGACGGCCCACCCTACGCTTGCTTGCTTGTCAAGTGATTGATCATCGCACCGACTTGGCTTGCTGGAACAAAGTTGAAAACTGAACTTGAGGCGTTTGCAACAATGCCGGCCCAAAAACACTTTGGTTGGAGTTCGTCCACTGTAATCCCAAAAACTGGAGAGCCGCTCATTCCAACCGGATCATCGACGATGGAGCCGGAAACCTTGAACGCCAATCTGTCGGACATTCCCGGAGTACACATTTCCCCCCAAACAGCTGTAGGTTGTTGCTTGAAGAAGTTTTGCTCGTAATCAATCAGGTTCCTATCGCCGGGGTAACCGACGCAAAAAACTTTTCCAGCTGCCGGTACTGGATCATGCAATTCCTCACGTTTGGCTTTCCACCACACTACGTCGTCCAACATCCCTTTCTTTGAGGGTTCAGAAAAATCGAATAGACGCAAGTCAATGCTTTGGTCGCGGGCGAAGATCATCTGACTGGAAGTAACCATTTTCTTCCCGGATTCTGTGAAGACGGCAAATTGATTTGGGTCGGCTTCGAGCAGCTCCATCTGGTGTGCAGTACAAACGGCGACTTTTTTTCCCTGAAAAGAGAGTCGAAAAGCAGTCCCAGAAATGAAGAAGTTTTGAGGTGTGTATCCGTCGTAATAAAATACGGCAGGGTCGCAATAAGACGGCATGGTCGAGCTGAGGGAACTAGCAGGTACCCATAGGCCGTTCACGCGAAACGCGGTATTAACTTTGGAGCCAAGGATGGTTTGCAAGTCGATCACACATCCAACTCCTCCACAAACCGCGCATTCTCCTGAATATACTGAAACCGCAGCTCCGGTTTTTTTCCCATCAGGCGTTCGACCAGGTCGCCGGTCTCTCCGGGGTCGTCCTCGTCTATGGTCACCCGGATCAGCTTGCGGGTGGCCGGGTTCATGGTGGTGTCTTTCAGGTCCTTGGCGTCCATCTCTCCCAGACCCTTGAAGCGCGACACGTCGATCTTGCCTTTGCCGCCGACGCCACGTTCCAGCCAGTCGTCGCGTTCAGCCTCATCGAGGCAATAGACCCGGGCGGCGCCCTGGGTCAGGCGGTATAGCGGCGGGCAGGCGAGGTACAGGTGCCCCGCGTCAATCATGGGCCGCATCTGGGTGAAGAAGAAGGTCATCAACAGGGCGGCGATATGGGCGCCGTCGACATCGGCGTCGGTCATGATGATGATCTTGTCGTAACGCAGATCGTCGATGTTGAAGCGGGTTCCCAGACCCACGCCCAGCGCCTGGGACAGGTCGCTGATTTCGGCGTTGCTGCCAAGCTTGGAACTGGCCGCCCCCAGCACGTTGAGGATCTTGCCGCGCAGAGGCAGCAGGGCTTGCGTCTTGCGGTCGCGGGCCATCTTGGCGGAACCGCCGGCTGAATCGCCCTCGACGATAAACAGCTCAGTGCCGTTGCGGTTGGCGTTGGAGCAGTCGACCAGCTTGCCGGGCAGGCGCAGTTTCTTGGTGGCGGTCTTGCGGGCGGTTTCCTTCTCGGCGCGGCGGCGCAGGCGTTCTTCGGCCCTGAGCACCAGAAAATCCAGGATGGCGCCGGCCGATTTGGTGTCAGAGGCCAGCCAGTTGTCGAAATGGTCGCGCACGGCGCCCTCGACCAGACGCGCGGCCTCGGTGGTGGCCAGCCGGTCCTTGGTCTGGCCGACGAATTCGGGCTCGCGGATGAAGCACGAGACCAGCGCACAGCCGCCCGTGGCCAGGTCGTCGCGGGTGATCTGGGCGGCCTTGCGGTTGCTTACCAGTTCGCCATAGGCGCGGATGCCCTTGAGGATGGCGGCCCAAAAGCCGCCCTCATGCGTGCCGCCCTCGGGCGTGGGCACGGTGTTGCAGTAGCTTTGGATGAAGCCGTCGCGCGAGGGGGTCCAGTTGATCGCCCATTCCACCGAGCCCGGGATCTGAAAGCGTTCCTGAAAGCTGACCTTGCCCGCGAAGGGCCGGTCGGCATAAGTGCTGCTGCCGCCCAGCTGTTCGCCAAGATAATCCGCCAGCCCGCCGGGAAAGTGGAAAGTGGCCTCATCCGGGACGCCGTCTTCGGGGATGTGGGTTTTCCAGCGGATCTCTACGCCCGAAAACAGATAGGCCTTGGAGCGGGCCATTTTCATCAGGCGGTTGGGCTTGAACTTGAGGTGGCCGAAAATGTCCGGATCGGCGTGGAAGGTGACGGTGGTGCCGCGCCGGTTCGGGGTGGCGCCAAGCGGCTGGACCGGGCCCTGGGGCAGGCCGCGGCTGAATTCCTGGGCGAACAGTTCGCGGTTGCGGGCGACCTCGACGCGCAGATGGTCCGAGAGCGCGTTGACGACGCTGACGCCGACGCCGTGCAGACCGCCGGAGGTTTCATAGGCCTTGCCCGAGAACTTGCCGCCGGCGTGCAGGGTGCACAGGATGACCTCCAGCGCCGACTTGCCCGGGAATTTGGGGTGCGGGTCGACCGGGATGCCGCGGCCGTTGTCGCGGATCGTCACCGAGTGGTCGGCCTGCAGTTCGACCTCTATGCGGGTGGCGTGGCCGGCGACGGCCTCGTCCATCGAGTTGTCGAGCACCTCGGCCACGAGGTGGTGCAATGCGCGCTCGTCGGTGCCGCCGATATACATACCGGGGCGTTTGCGCACGGGTTCCAGCCCTTCGAGCACCTCGATAGAGGAGGCGTCATAGGATTGGTCGCTGGTCTGGGTCAAAAGATCGTCGGCGGGCATGTTCTGCTCTGTTTGTTGGTTCTGCTCGGTTTGTTGGTTGGCGGTCATTATGGCAGCGTTGCCGGTGGGGCGAAAGCCATTCGGCGACTGCCCGGGCGCTGTCGATCGGTTGTGCCGGGGGTGGCGGCTGCAACTTGCCCGGAAAAACCCGCAATCAAGCCCAATTGTCGGCGCGATGTTTAACGACTTTGGGGTCAGAAAAAAGCGCCGCGCGCGCCGAAACCTTGACTGCTGCATACGGGGCCTTTGGTCTGGGCAAGCCAACAGGTTGGGCGGGGCCGCGGCCGGGACAAGGGGCGAAGACCCCGCGGGCAGGAGAACAGGGCATGGGGCAACACGCATCAATTCGGGCGCCGTTCGTCGAGGACGGGCATCCGCAAAGCCCGATCCAGAACCCAAGGGCGGTCAGGGCTTATCTGGCCTCGGACCTGTACAAGCGGCAGATCGAACGGGTCGACGGGTTGCTGGACTATGACGCGATGTCGGGCCTTTGGCGGGCGATTCGCGGTGGCATGGTTACCTTTCCGCATCAGCGCGCCGAGGGGTTCCGCTATTTCATCAACAACAACCGGTTCAGGTTTTTCGACAGCGCGGTGGCTTCGGCGATGCTGGCCCATCACGATCCCCGGCAGATCGTGTGGATCGGCGGCGGTGCTGCCTGCGCGGCGATGTTCGACACGGTTGAGCGGATGCGCGGGCCGCGGCTGGAGAAATTCACCTTTGTCAACGCGGGCGAGACCCGGCTGGACGAACTGGACCCACCGGCGCTGGTCGAGCAGCGGACCGAGCGGGCGCAGGACGTGGACCCGGCGCTGTTTGAAGAGCTGGAGGCGGGTGATATCCTGTTTCTCGACAGCAGCCACGTGATGAAGGCGGCCAGTGATGTGCACTATTTGTTTCTGCACGTCCTGCCGGCGCTGAAACCGGGTGTCGTCGTGCATGTCCAGGACGTGTTCTACCCATTCGAATACCCGCGCAAATGGCTGGTGCGCGAGGGCCGGGCGTGGAATGAGGCCTATATGGTCGACATGATGCTGAGCCATGGACCGAGCTTTGAGGTTCTGTTCTTCAACCATGCGATGATAGAGCGGCGCCCCGAGGTGTTGAACGAGAAACTGGGGCTGATCGACCGGCACGACCGGCTGATACAGCGCCCGATCCAGCGGCTGAACGGGTCGATCTGGCTGCGCAAACGCTGAAGGCGACGCCGGTTATTCGGCAGCGTTATCGGGCTGGAGTTCGAGACAGGGTTCGGCGACCTCCTTGCGGATCGCCTGCCATATCTCGGCAAACTGCTCACGCTCTTTGAGCCTGGCGATCATCGCCTTGTGCCACCGCACGCTGTTTTCGTGCAGCAGGGCGAGTTTTTTGTCCTGCAGCATCTCGGCAAGCTCTGCTTTCAATGCCGGGACGCGGCGCAGGAAGCTGTCATCATGCAAGTCGCGACCGTTGCGGTTAGATAAATACTCTAGCTTCATCCGGCCCGGGCGCACGCTGTCGCCGCGGTGGGATTTCATCAGCATGCTATCGCCGGACCTTAGCGAATAGTGGTTGAGGCGCGCCAGCCGGTAGCGCCCGCGCACGTCATAGCCGCGATGACCGCGCTGGATGAAGCGGCGGCTGACCCTGAGGCCGGCGCCGTCGATCCAGTGGATGTCGTCTATAGCTTCTGGCTGTGGCTGCGGGCGGTGGTTGGAGTAGTCCCGGATCTCGCGGCAGACGCGCACGAACGACTTGACCCCGCGCCGGGTGAGATCTTCTGTCGGGTCGAGCGTCTGGGCCAGGCGGAACTGCTCGGTGACCAGACGGTCCTCGAAGCGTTCGACGCCGCCAAAACCGTAGAGGACTTCGGGGATCGACAGCACGTCCGGATAGCCCGCCGCCGCGATCAGCCCGTTCAGCGTGCCGTCGCCCACGTTGACGTCAATGAATTCGTCGACGTCGGTGAGGATGGAATAGTCGGCCTTGCGGAACGCATTGTGAAAGGGCGCACACACCGCCGTCAGGCGCAGATGCTCGCGGCTTTGCAGCTGGGTTGAGGGGTTTCGTATATGGTTGACGATGTCCAAGGCGTCGAGGTGGTCGAGCATTTCGGCGGTGCCGTCTTCGCAGTCGTTCGAGAAGATGATGAAATCGGTGACGCCAATGGCGCGGTTGTGGGCGATCCATTCCAGCAGGAACGGGCCCTCGTTCTTGACACAGGTGTAGATGCAGATGCGGTGTTTATCCTTGACCGGGTCTCCGTCAACCGCGGTGCGGGCCGGGGCGAATTGGGCCCCCTGATCAAACTGCACCATGCGTTCAACTGCCCGCCAGGGCTTTTCATGTTCGTCAAGCCGCAGGTCACCATGCAGGTGATGGCGTTCCTCGAGCAGGGTGCAGTTGGATCCGGGCCGCGCCGCATAAGCGCGGATCGACGAAACCGGGAGCTGCTGCTCGTGACTGCCATGCAGCGCCAAAACGCGGGGGGCGGAGGGCGTGAAGAAGGACGGGTAGGCGAAGGCGCCCGACATCACGAAGGCGGTGGAGATGTCGGGCAGGGTCAGCCCCAGCCGGGGGGCGAGCGACAGGATATTCAGCACGGTGATGCCACCGGCAGAGCTGCCGCCCAGCAGAACCTGCCCCGAGAGCCCGTGATCGGCGGCGTTTTCGCGCAGCCAGTCCAGAAAGGCGACCCCGTCCTCGACCGCGGCCAGCGCCCGTTCGCCGGTCATGTTGGGCCGGATCTCGGCGGCGTGCTGCTCGGCATCGGCGACCAGGTCGGGCAACAGCGCGCGCGTAACCGGCCGCAGGTCTTCGGGGCGGGCCCGCAGCCGGTACTGGACGAAGGCGCAGCCATAGCCGCGCGCGGTGAACTGCCGCGCTATGCGGTTATGCGGTCTGGCCTCGATCGTGCCTGCGTGGAACGCGCCGGAGTGGAACCAGACCAGCAGCGGAACTGGCCCGGCATCGGGGTCGCGGAAGACCTTTGAGACCAGCTCCGTCTCTCCCTCGGCAGAGGGGTGATGCGCATAGGTCACGTATTCGACGCTCATTTCGCTCATGTCTGCCTGCTTTGCCTTCTGCCCGGGGTTTTCGCCGTTGACCGGCGCGTTGGTTGCACACGGGAATCTGACAAGGAAACCGTCGCAAGTCAAATACACCAGACCGGTTTGACCTTGGTCAAGGCGGTCGGGCGGCAGAGGAAATATGCTGCGGCCAAATATAGCATAAACAGGAGACGCCTCATGGCGGTGGTGAAGTCTGCGCAGGATTCCAAACAGAACGGAGAGGCCCAGCCCGCTTTTCCCAAGGTTACGCCCGATGCCATCCGGCAGGCTTTCGAAACCGGGACCTACCCCTATACCGAAAAGCTGGGGCGCAAGGACTATGAGTCGCAGAAGGCGGCGCTGCAGGCAGAGCTTTTGAAGGTCCAGATCTGGGCTCAGGAGACCGGCCAGAAATTCGTGCTGCTGTTCGAGGGACGCGATGCCGCGGGCAAGGGCGGCACGATCAAACGGTTCATGGAGCATCTCAACCCGCGCCAGGCCCGCATCGTTGCGCTGAACAAACCCACCGACGCGGAAAAGGGTCAGTGGTTCTTTCAGCGCTATATCGACTATCTGCCCACCTTGGGTGAAATGGCGTTCTATGACCGGTCCTGGTACAACCGCGCCGGGGTCGAGCGGGTGATGGGGTTCTGCACCCCCAACGAATACCTGGAATTCATGCGCCAGACCCCGGATCTGGAGCGTATGCTGGTGCGTTCGGGTATCCAGCTATACAAATACTGGTTCTCGGTCACTCGCGAAGAGCAGCGCCGCCGCTTTGCCAGCCGCGAAACCGATCCGCTGAAGCGCTGGAAGCTGAGCCCGGTGGACAAGGCGAGCTTGGGCAAGTGGGACGACTATACCGAGGCCAAGGAGGCGATGTTCTTTTACACCGACACCGCCGACGCGCCCTGGACCATCGTCAAGTCGAACGACAAGAAACGCGCGCGTCTGGGCTGCATGCGGCATTTCCTCGACAGTCTGGAATACCCGGGCAAGGATGCCGAGGTGGTGGGCACCCCGGACCCGCTGATCGTGGGCCGGGCCGAGCATGTGGTGCATAACTCCGACCACATCCTTTCAGCCTCGCTGCATCCCGAAAAGCGCAAGACCCGGGGTTGATCCGGATCTGCGGCAGGTACCCGGGCCACCGAATTGCCCAGTGCTCAGGGCCGGTGCCGGTGGCGGATTTCCGGCCTGCTGTCAAAAGGCGGCAAGCGTGTGTTCCAGGCCGCTTTCGATGTGGGTTTGCAGCTCTCGCAATGCGCTGGGGACATTTCGGGCCAGTGCCGCCTGGAGCATTCGGCGATGCTCTTCGACGACCTCCTCGCCCCGGTGGGTCAGGACAAGCATCTGATATACTCCTGCGCCTGAATTGACCTGAAGATTTTCTGGCCCCTTGAGTCAATGCACCGCATGGCCAAGCGCGGGTTATCATGCAGCGTCAGAGCATGAGCAAGCAACACAAAACAGTTTCCCTGACCGACGAACAGCGCG
>JAAELR010000115.1 GCA_024226455.1 Paracoccaceae bacterium | reverse complement strand
TGGTCACAGGTTCCAGAAAGCGCAGGAACCTGGCCAGCGTGCCGGCCTCGTCGATCGGCCCGAAGTGCCCAGGCAGCGCGCCGGGCAGCGCCCCGGTTGCCGGCACCGGCACGAAGCGCCCCTTCGCGGCACGCCAAAGGTCGGTGTGCACGAAACCCTCGCGCCACCGTTGGCGCCAGCGCTGCACGGTGCGGCGCGCCACCCCCAGCGCACCGCGCAGGTAGGCGGCGCGCTTGGCGTCAACCCCGCAGCGCAACGCCGTCATCATGACCACCACCGCACCCAGCCACACCCGCCGGCCCAGGAAACGCACCGACGGGGGTGTGCATCGGCGCCGGCATCCCGCCTCGGCGCAGCAGAAACTGAAGCGGCTCTGAAAAGGTTCGCGCAACGCGTGCGCTATCCCTCTCGGCTTGCGCGGCCAGTTCGCGCTGTGGAGCCGACCGCCGCACACCGGACAGCCTCCCGCCTGGGTCTGGGCCGCCAGATCCTCGTCAATCCGCATCAGCAGTTGGAGAAAGTTCGGGTCAGACAGTTGATTCTGGTACATTGGGATCGCCTCCTCGGTGTTGCTTTACCGTGAAGACAACCCCCTCGAGGGGCTTGTTGTCAAGTTCCTTGAGGGGGGATCCCGTTCTTCCCTCAAATAGCCTGCCGCAAAATCCCGTCAAATCCCCCACAGTACGGGCGCACGCTCACACAGTCCGTGGAAGACCCTGGAGGAGGAGCGGGCGGGCCGCGAGGCGGCGGCGGAGGCGCAGCTGCAGGTGTGGCGGTCGCTGGTGGGCAAGCTGGTCAAGGATCTGGAGAAGATCCCCGACGTGCGCCAGCCGAAGAAGAGCAAGCACAAGCTGACGGTGCTGCTGCTTCACGGGCTGCTGGGGTTCGCCTTCCGGTTGGCCTCGCGGCGCAAGATCAACCAGACCATGAGCCGCCCGGCGTTCCTGGAGACCCTGCGCGAGCTGTTCCCGGAACTGGAG
>JAAELR010000114.1 GCA_024226455.1 Paracoccaceae bacterium | reverse complement strand
TACGCCGCCAACCTTCAAACCGCCCAAACACCAGATTCAGTCATAGCTCATTTACAAATGGAGGCACCTCGTTGAGAATTTCTTTCAGAAACTAAAGGAATTCAAGCGCGTAGCAATGCGTGCGTGCAAAACCGACACCAGCTTCGAAGCAATGATCCACATTGGGGCAACAATCATTCGCACACGATGAATGTCAACAGGCCCTAGGAACAGTCGAGGTGGGGTTATCCTGTTATGGCAACTTCGTTTTCCTGTTTGGCGACAAGCGGATACCAAATCCACTAACGATGTTGCACTTCACGGCGGAGTTCACCAGGCTATAGTCGGTCACCTGTTATGTACCAAAATCGCGGGCATCTTCGCGGATCTGATCCCGTTCGGCCATGGCTTGGAAATAGATCTCGGAGCTCTCCCTCGCCGCCTTGTGAAGCCGCAGGAAACGACCGGGGCGCACCGTTTCGGCTGCGACTTCCTGAAGGAAGTTGGGCCATTTGCCGGCGTCGTGGATGATCTTGACCGCCGGGTGGCCGCCGGCCCAGAGCGGCACGGGCCAAAGCGCAGGGAATTCGCTGCAGATCAGCTGTTGGTGCTGGCGGTCGATGCCCCAGAGAGGATCGTAGAGCAGTGCGCCCCGCAGAGTGCGGCCATGGCCTGTATCAAATCGATGGCGATGTGCCTCGATCTGCTGCGCCTCGTGCCTGTAGCGGTTTTCGAACGGCGCCAGTTCGGGTCGGATCGAGTATTGCGGCGAGACAAGCACCGCCTGGCCGAGGTTCAGATCAGGGGCAAAGAGCAGTGCCGCATAACCACCCATTGAAAACCCGAAACCGGTGACGCTGGTAAAATCGGCGCAGAAGCCGCGCAGCACCCGGCGCAGCTCGGGCAGGTCGGGGTTCAGAAACCAGTCGTTGCGAGCGGTGTGGATCGTCAGGCAGGCGCACCCGTAAGGTTCCAGCACAGAGCCGGTTGACTGTTCGGGAAAGCCGTTGCGACTGGCCCGCCAGATGTCGAACCGTACGATCAGACGCGGCCGGTCAGGCCAGAGACATGTAGCGCGCAGATGCTGCCCGCTGAAAAGCTCGATCATTCCGTCCGCCGCTTTGCTACATCGGCGCCAATCTGGTCCTTTCCGGAGCGGACGTCCAGACGTTTCACCCACGCCGCCCACCGCGGCGGTTTCTGAAACCGGCACTACAGTATCCACCCGTCCGCTGCTGAGAGCGGACGCGGCGCCTTTGTGCTTGCGGCGTTCTGCATCAGAACAGGAAATCTCCAAACACGCCCGGATCCTCGCCGAACATCTCTTCGGTGATTACATTGCGAAGATACACCGTGTCACCTCCGCCGAGATCGATGTGCATATCCGTCTCATCGACGATCTGGGCATTCTGCGACATGAAATCGGCCCTGGCGGGATCGCCGCCACTCCCGGCAAAATCGTATCCCTCGATATGGATTCGGTCGAGACCGGCCTCAAAATCTTCGACCCGGTCATGGCCTGAACCGCCGCCGACCAGGAAATGGTCGCCATGGTGCCCGCCGATCAGCGTGTCATCTCCGGCGCCACCGATCAGCGTATCGTTGCCCCAAGCGCCGTCGAGCACATTGTCGCCGGCATTGCCGGTGATCACATTGCCCTGGCTGTTGCCGGTACCGGACATGTCGCCGCCGCCGGCAAGGGTCAGGTCTTCGAGAAACTGATTGTGGCTGCGCAGGGAGAATGAGACCGAGGACTGCACCTGATCATGGCCACCGTTCCAGACCTCGGTGACACGGTCGCCGCTACCATCGACCAGGAACGTGTCGTCGCCCCGCCCGCCGATCAGCGTGTCATCGCCGGCGCCACCGATCAGCGTGTCGTTGCCCCAGGCGCCGTCGAGTACGTTGTTGCCAGCATTGCCGGTGATCACATTGCCCAGGCCGTTGCCGGTGCCGGAAAGGTCGCCGCTGCCGGAAAGGGTCAGGTCTTCGAGAAACTGATTGTGGCTGCGCAGAGAAAATGAGACCGAGGAAGACACGCTGTCGTGCCCCAGCCCGGTTGGGTCGACGATCTGATCGAACGCGTCGCCGACAACAAAGACGTCGTCCCCCGCCCTTGCCGGCAGGATACTCGGCCCGGTAGCAACCGACTTGCCCGCCGGGGTCAGCACGCCAAGACCCGCGACGCGCACCAGCTCCTCGGCCAGCACGTCCGAAAACGGGCTGGAATAATGCAGCGCATCGCGGAACATATCTCCGGTCGGCACCCCGTTGGCCGATGCGACCGTATCGGGGTTGACCACAGTGACGTCGCCGTCCTGAGCCGCAATCTGGAAATGCTCCTGGCGGACTTCGTCCCATTGGGTCTGCGTTGCCGAGGGGCTGGCATTGTCTGACAGCGTCGAGACCACCACATTGGCGTCGGCGATGCCGCTGTGGCGCGCGCCCATCGCGGCATCGACCGTGTCCTCGAAGCTCTGGAACAGATCGGCAAAGCGGTCGCTGTAGCTGCCCACATTGGCAAAGTGATAGGCGTCGCCCTCGCCCTGCACCCAGATGACACCCTCGACCACCGCGTCGGGATTGGAATTCAGCGCATTGATTGTGCCATTGGCGAGCATGTCGGGCAACTCGCCCTGCGTCGCCCAGTCGTCGCCCACCTTGGTATAGGTCAGCGGTGCGCCGTTGGCATAGGCCTCTACCAGCTGGTATCCACCGGGCCCGTACTGCGCGGCCAGGGCATCGTGGACGGAACCGGCGATCGTCGTGGCATTGCTCTGCCCCGCCAGCACAAAGATGGGTTGATACATG
>JAAELR010000113.1 GCA_024226455.1 Paracoccaceae bacterium | reverse complement strand
GGGTCAAAATCCAGCCGAAAATCGCACTCAGAACCTGCACCCGCTGGGTGTGCCATAAACCCGCCTCCAGATCAATTTAACATGCTGAAATGGAACACTAAAAGGCGACCTCGCGAAGCAAAATCGCGCGACTACTTGGGAAATCCGGGCTAATGCATAGCCATGCGGTCAGACAAAACAGACCAAAGCTTCTCCGCGATGATCTATGTCTCCGCTACAATCAGAAACGCTCGGTGAATCTCAACACGCCCTAGAACCCCGCAAACCGCTCCAGCGCGTAGTGGCCAGGATCGGGCACCTCCTCCCGGTCCAGCAGCGTCACCAGCCGGGCGGCGATGGCAGGCGCCAGGGTGATGCCGCTGTGGGTGACGACGATCCAAAGCCCCTCGGCCCCGGGCAATGGCCCGATGATAGAGCGGCCGTCCTCGGGATAGGGCCGTACCCCGACCTGCAGGCGGCAGGCCTCGACCGACACCGTACTCTCAAGTCCCGGCACCACGCGTGCCGCCCGCCGCAGCAGCGCCTGACCGCCCCGGCGCATCGCCGCCTTGCCCCGGTCCTCCCAGATCACCCCGTCGACATCGTCAGAGCCGATGCGAATGCCGCCGTTTGGTGCCGGCAGCAGGTGCAGTTCATCCGTGGTCGAGCCGTAGATGACCCGGTTGACCGGATGGCCTTTCAGCGGCGGAGTGGTCATCAGCAGCCCCGGCACCTGGCGCAGCGGGAAGCGCGCAGCGAAGCCGGCGAACCCGGTGAGGTCCGCCAACACTTGCCCGGTATCAGCGCCAGTGGCGAGGATCACCTGCGGTGCCAAGAGCCGCCCACTTGCGATCTCGACGCCCTCGACGCGCCCGTCGTCATCGGCGATCAGCGCCAGCGCGGCGCAGTTCTGCAGCACCTCCGCCCCCAGTGCGCGGGCCTGCCTGGCCATCGCCGCAGTGAACCGTGGCGCGTCGATCACCATGTCGCGCGGCAGCAGCAGCGCCTCGGCATCGGCCGACCATGTCAACCCGGGGGCCTCCGCCCGCAACGCTGCAGGCCCAAGCCATTCGCAGTCATAGCCGAACTGCCCGAGTGCCGCGAAATCGTCCTGCATGGCGCGAAAGCCCGGCCCGTCGGCGCGGCTGACCACCTGCAACGCGCCGGTGGCAGATATCCCCAGCGCCTCGGCCCCCAACTCGCGCGCCAGCGCAATATACCCCATGGTCCCCGCGGCGTTCAGCCGGTGATAAGCGTCGTCGGTGGTCTTGGTCGAGGCATTGGCCCAGGCAAAGCTGTTGCCGGTGGTGCCTTCGGCCAGCCGGCCACGTTCAACCAGCGCCACGCGCCGCCCGGCGCGGGCCAGATAGAAGGCAGCGGTGCAGCCGATGATGCCGCCACCGACGATGATGCAATCGAGACTCATGCGGGCACGGTCGGCCATGCGGCCGCCCGCGTCAACCGGTTCAGCAATTTGGTACGCTCACAACCGGCCCGCCCGCCGAGGTTCTCTTGTGGCGATCAAGTGTGTCGTGTCGGTCCGGTGCATGATTTCGATGTCGGCGTTCGGACCTGTCCACATCGCCGGATCATCGTGCGGTCATCCGGTCTGAACGCAGGGCAATCCCAGACCTTGCCGGACAGGCGGCGGCAGCAGCCGCTGGGAGCTGATGCGCGGCAGGTCCATTTCGGGGATCAGGCGCTCGGCGCCGTATTGCAGCAGGTAGTCAGCGAAATTGTCCCAATGCGCCCGGGTGACCACATCGACGAAGCTTTCGCTTGCGGCGCCTTCGGCCAGGATCACCTCATGGGTCTCGAATTCAACGTGGTAGACGGTGAAACAATCGGGCAGTTCGGCATGTGGCACGAAATCGATACCGTTGCGGTTCATCAGGGCGCTGGCGTTGATCAGCATGCCGTCGAGCAGCATGGCATGATCGGAGGTGACCACCAGATCGCGCCGGGGCAGGTCGTGGCCCAAGGCACCGGCGCGGATGCACACGGGTTCCAGGCGTTCTGGCACGTCCCAGGCGCGCGGGTCAAAGCTTTGCCGCCCGACAAGGCGCACCGGAACGACGCGGCCATCGGCAGTCAGCACCTGCTGGCCCGGCGTCAGCGTCTCGATCTCGATCTCGATCTCGATCTCGCCGACCGGTGCGGAAATCCGCGTGCCCGCGGCAAAGCACAAGTTCGCCGCGCCGGGGTTTGGTAAGGAATCTGTCCAGGTGCCATCCTCGCCGTCGCCCGCGCGTTGGCTGGATAGTCCGGAATTTTCTGGCAGATGCTGCTCGGTCGACCCGACCTGGGCCGCCGTGGGATGGGCCGCCACGATATTGCCGCCTTAAATGGTTCCTTGCCTATCCGGTTGTTACCCACACCTACCAAATGTGGGCTGCACCCATTCCCCGGAGTACAGCCCGTCAAAGGTCGGCGCGGCTGCGCCGCCCGCAATTCCGAGTAGCGAGCGGAACGCGTTGAACGGGTAGAAGCGCC
>JAAELR010000112.1 GCA_024226455.1 Paracoccaceae bacterium | reverse complement strand
GTATGTGCCCCGAATCGAACAGCTTCAGAGTTTCGAAGAATTCCGATTCGGATGCGACGGATACGATCCCAAGACGCCGAAACAAGGCTTCCCAGGCCTCGCCGCGGCCGGTCATCGACGCGGTGTGGGACGCCGCCGCACGGGCACCCGCCTCGGATTTGCCAAACTTTAAAGCAACAATCGGTTTGCCCAGGCTCAGAGCTCTGGCGGCAGCACGGCGCAATCCAGCGACATCGTGTAGCCCCTCGAACGACAATCCCACCGCACGCACCCGGGGATCGTCCAGCAGGTAATCGACACAGCTTTCGGCACCGGTCACCGCCTGGTTGCCGCAGCCCACCATGTGCGTGATCGACAGTCCACGATCGCAGAAAACCGCATCGCATAGCACCCCGCCCCCCTGGCTGACAATCGCGACCCCGTGTTCCACCTGGTGAACGCCGAAATGGTCCATCATCGCCGCCATCGGATCGACGTAATTGACCAGCCCGACCGCGTTCGGCCCGAGCGCGGGCATATCGCCGGCCGCCACGACCAACCGGCGCTGCAGGTCGCCGCCCTCATCCCCGGTCTCGGCGAAACCCGCCGCGTTGCAGACGAACGCGCCGCAACCGAGCCGTTTTAGAACCTCTATGGCCTCGACCGCGGCCTCGCGGCGGATCGCGATAAAGGCAAGATCGGGCGCCTCCGGTAAATCCTCCAGCCGCGCGTAACAACGATAGCCTTCGATCTCGTCATAACTGGGGTTAACCACCCAGGTCTCGCCGGCAAATCCGAGATCGCGGTGATAGCCCAGCGTCGGCTTCAAATTGCTGCCGCCAATGAAGGCGACATGACGGGGGCGGAACATGGGATCGAGCGGATGCGGCATCATGAACCCTTGCAACAGTGAGGCTTGACAGAATAATAGCGCTATGGATCAATTACTCCCTGACTTCAGTGAGCGCTTTTTTGACTAAATCGGACTGTAAAAACGTCATAATCGTCATCGACGAGGGCTATCCTTTGCTGTCGTTATCGCTGCTTACCGAGCCGCTGCGCGTCGCCAACCGCGAATCGCCGAGGCCGATTTTCGCCTGGCGCATCCTGAGCCCGGACGGCGATAATCCCCGCTCTTCCAGCGGCCGGCGTATCGACGTAGATGGCGCGCTCGACGACAATCCGGCCGATGCAGTAATCCTGCTCGCATCCTATTCGCCTGCGCGCATGATGACCACGCCGCTGAAACACTGGCTGCGCAAGCGCG
>JAAELR010000111.1 GCA_024226455.1 Paracoccaceae bacterium | reverse complement strand
GTGGCGCGCAAAGGTGTTCGCAAGTCCAAGGTCTTTCCGACCCGGCAGGAGGCCAAGGACTGGGGCGCCCGGCAAGAATACCTGATCCTGAACGCAGAGACCATCGCATCGGCACTGAGCTTTGGCGAAGTGATGGATCGCATGCCCGGGGCACGCTGGCCGATATCGCACATCGGTCGAAAGAGGCCGGGCTGACAGGGCCGGCGATGATCATCATCGGTTCGGTGGTGACGCTGCGCGACAGGCTCAACTGGGGCAAGCCGATGGGCGACATCTATGAGATGAGCCTGACCGCGTCGAAGCCCAGCGAGCTTTGATCGGGGCGCTCGTCAGGCCCTTGCGGGCCTTTCTCGCCGAGCGAGGATCTTTATCGACCAGTCAGAGCGGGCGTCATGTGGATGAGCGTGGGACCGTCCGCCTGCAGTGAGGCCCGGACGTCGTCTTGCAGGGTCGCCAGGCTTTCAGGCTTCGCATAGCCGATGCCATAGGCATCGGCCAGAACGCTGAAATCGGGGTTCTTGGCCTTGATCGCAACCGGCGCGATTTGAGCGGCGGCCATGCTGGCCTCGATTTCCTTCAGATTCCCGTTGTCCCACAACAGGATCGGCAGGCTGAGATCCAACTCTGCCGCCGTACCCAGTTCCGGCAGCGTGTACTGAAAGCCGTAGTCGCCGGCGACGGCGATCACCGGCTGATCCCCCACCCCGACCTTGCCGCCAATCGCCGCCGGTAGTGCATAGCCCAGCGTTCCAAAGCCGCTGGGGTGGTGCCAGTGCCCGGGCACGGGCATGTCCCAGACCTCCTTTGCGACATACGCGAACTGGGTCATGTCGGAGAAGACCACGGTGGCGTCCGGCAGGCAGTCACGCAATACGTCGCAGATCGGCACGATCCCGGGGCGTTCCGTATCCACCTGGGCGCGCCAGCGGGCGCGGGCGACAGCGACCTCTTGCGCGGACCATCTCGGCTCGTGGCACAAGTCCAGATGCTCAAAAAGCGCTTCCAAAACCGCCTGAGCATCGCCAAGTATCGCCACATCGGCGCGAGGATCCGCAGCAAGCACCTCTGAATCCAGATCCACGCGGATCACCTTGCCGGTAAACCCGAGATCGTTGCGCCAAAGGTCTACTTCGGCCAACTCAGTTCCCACTGCCAACAAGACATCTGCCCGGGCCAGAACATCCGCCGAGGAGGCACGCGCAAGCGTGGAGCCGAAATGAAGTGGCGTCAGCCCGGGATAGAACAGTCCTCTCCCGGCATAAGTTGTGAACGATGCCGCGCCAAGACCCTCCGCCAGGTCCATTAGCTGCGCACCCGCCCATTGTGCCCCACCACCTGCAATAATCATTGGAAATCGGGCCTTGTTCAGCAAATCAAGGGCTGCGGCGACGTCAGGCTCATCGTTTCTCCTTTGATGAACGCGCCATTGCCGGGGCGGAAATGGACCGGCACTGTCCTTCAGGCGCCTGATCGGGACGGAAATGTGCTTGGGCCTGGGTCGCAGTGTTTCGAACTCAACCAGCGCCCGGTCGATCAGCGCATAGGCGGCCTCTGGGGTGCGGGCCTCTTGCGACCAGTCGCAGACCGTCTCTGCCGCCGCGCGCTGGTCGCGCATCTGATGCAACTGGCCGCGGGTGGCAGCGGTCTCATCGAGGCAGGACGAGATCACCAGCATCGGCACCGAATCGGAATAGGCCTGGCCCATCGGTGTCATGATGTTTGTCAGCCCCGGGCCGGTGATGACGAAAGCAACACCGGGCTTGCCGGTGGCGCGGGCATAGCCGTCGGCCATGAAGCCCGCGCCCTGCTCGTGGCGGGCCAGCACATGGTGCAATCCGCTTTGCTCCAGCCCCCGGTAAAGCTCGAGATTATGCACGCCGGGGATGCCAAAGACGGTATCGATGCCACGGTCGGCGAGCATTGCAGATATCTGTGCGCCAAGGGGACGCGTGGGGGGGCAGTTGGCCATTCAGGCTCTCCAGAAGTTCGTGGTCAGGATGGCGAAGACCGCCATCAGTTCCAGCCGCCCGATCAGCATGCCGGCAGCTAGCAGCCATTTGGCGGTATCGCTAAGCCCGGCGAAATTGCCCGCCGGCCCAATTTCCGGCCCCAGTCCGGGGCCGATATTGGCCAGTGCCGCGGCGGCACCCGACAGCGAGGTGATCAGGTCGAGCCCGGTGGCGCCCAGCAGCACCGACAGCACACCGAGCGACACCACGAAGGCGGCGACGAAGACCATGACAGAGTTCAGCACGTCCTCGCTGACCGGACGACCGTCATAGCGCGGGGTGAAGATGCCGTGCGGGGCGTGGATCTTGCGGATCTGGGCGCGGATCGTGGCAAAGAGCAACTGGTAGCGGAACACCTTGATCGAGCAGCTGGTGGACCCCGCACAGCCGCCTATCAGGCCGACGAAGAAGAATAGCGTCACCGCGAAGGGCCCCCAAAGCTGGTAATCGGTGCTGGCATAGCCGGTGCCGGTGAGGATCGAGGTGAGGTTGAACAGGGTTTCGCGAAAGGCGGTCTCTGCGGCGGTGCCGTTGTAGATCAGATAGCCGGTGACCACCGCCACGAGCACCACGACGATCTGGGCAAAACCACGGATCTGCGGGTCGCGCAGCATTGGCGCGGTGCTGCCCGTCATCAGCTGGACGTAGCGCACGAACGGAAGGCTGGCCAGCGCCATGAACAGGGCCGCGACATATTCGGGCGGTCCCTTGAAGACGCCAAAACTGGCATCAAAGGTGGAAAAGCCGCCCGTGGCGACAGTGGTCAGCGCGTGGTTGGCAGCGTGGAAGCTGGGCAGGCCGAGCCCGAAATAGGCGATGTAGCAGGCCACCGTGAGAATGAAATAGGCCACCGAGATGCGGGCGGCGATCTGCGCGGCGCGCGGCAGCACCTTGCCGTCGGTATCGAAGCTTTCGGAACGAAATATCTGCATGCCGCCGACCCGCAGTTCCGGTAGAAACACCATGGCGACGACGATGATGCCGACACCGCCGAACCATTGCAGCATCGAGCGCCAGAGCAGCACGCCTTCGGGCAGGTCCTCGAGCCCGGAAAACACGGTGGAGCCAGTGGTGGTGAGGCCCGACATGGCCTCGAAGAACGCGTCCACCACGCGGGCCTCTGGTTCGCCGAGCAGAAACGGGATGGCGCCGAAGACCGGCAGCGTCAGCCAGACACCTGTAGTCAGAAGAAACGTCTGCTGGATGGTCAGCCGCGCACGCACGCCATTGGCGCAGGCCAGTGCGGCAAGGCCGCCGGTCACGGCGGTGATCAGGGCGGATTCCAGAAATACAGGCCAGTGCCCGTTGCCATAGAACATGTCGACGACCATCGGCAGCAGCATCGCCGCACCGAGCGCAGCGACCAGCAGGCCGGTGACATATCCTACGGGGCGCAGGTCGAACATGGGGGCAGGCTTGGCCGCAGGTGCGGGCAGTGTCAAGCCGGTGGCTCTGCACAAGGGCGCTCATTGGCCCCTGACGGGCCCTCCTCGCTGCCGTCGGGCTACATCCGCAGCGACACGGGGGGTTGGGGGCAGTGCCCCCAATTGAAAAGGGGGGTGCGGGGGGCAAAGCCCCCGCACCGGTCGGATCGCGCCAGCGATCCGACCATCCCTTTCAGCCGGTATGGAACAGTGTTTCGAAAAGCCGCGGGTCCAGGCTGTCGGCGGCAAAGGTATCGCCCTCGGTCAGGATCGACACCGCATCGTGGCTGTGCAGGCTTTCCTGGTGGCTGGCGATCACCCGAAAATCGCCGACCCGGGGGTCACCTGCAAGCTCCTGGCAAAACAGCCGCGCGGCGTCCTCGACAAAAATCGGATTGGCGGCGTTCAGTTCGGCAAAGGCCTGCTCGTCCTCGCGCTTGACCATCACCTGGGTCTCGGTCGGCACCGCGTCGCGGCAGATGTCGATCAGGTCCTCGAACCACAGGCAGCATTCGCCCGGCACCAGTTCCACCGAGACCCGCGCCACCGATCGCTGCGAATGCGGGGTTGCCAGCTGCCCGCGCATTTGGCGGGCGTGTTCGGCAAGCTCCAGCGAGCAGGGGCAGGTCGAGGAATAGACGTAGTCAAGATGGATGATGTTCTTGCCGACGCCGCCAGCTTCGACATGTTCCAGCGCGATGTCGTAATACTGGTAGCCTGCCAGCCCCGAGCGCAGGCTTTCCACCTTCATCGGGAACGAAAGCCGCATCTGGATCCGCGCGTCAAAGCTCTCCAAGTCGGTCTTGTAGCCGGCCAGCGCCCGGTTGATTAAGCCGAAGCTGAAGGTCTCCTCGGCGTGCCGGTAGAATGAGCGCAGGATGCGGGACATGTTGATGCCCTTCTTTTCGGCCTCCAGGCTGACGGTGCCGGTGACGCTGGTTTCCAGCGTCAGATCCCCGTCGCCGCGGATCTGATAGCGGATTGGCAGGCGGAAGTTCGAGATGCCCACATGCTGGATCTGGGTCTTGGAACCGCGGATCAGGCTGGCCGGGCCGTTCTGCAGGTCGGGCAACGTGGCCGTGTAGGCCCCGTCGGCAACGAAATCCCCGGGATACTGCCTGGACAGATCAGGGTAATTGCCCACCTCACGCCCGGGCAGCAGCCGCGCCACCGCCGGATCGAGTGTAGCGATCTCTGCCGGATCCGCCGCCGCTGCCCAGTCGCGCAGGGTCTGCAGGGCGCGAGCGGCATCCTTGCGGTCAGGCTGTGTGTCTATCTCGGGCGCATGGATATTCATCGGCGCGATCCTCGTCCTGTCGCGGGTACCTGATATGGGCCAAAACCGCCGTTTTCACAAGAAATTCGTGCAGGGTGCGACGGGAAAGAACAGTCCATTGTGGCATTCAGACCCGCCCTTCTTCTCGCTCCAGTCGATTCGACATGGGCAAACTGGTCAGTTCCACGCCACGGGCGGCCGACGGTCTATTCCGTATCCACCCGCCAGCC
>JAAELR010000110.1 GCA_024226455.1 Paracoccaceae bacterium | reverse complement strand
TCGATGCCATTCACCTGATTGCCGAAGGCAATGCGGCTCAACTGCACCTGGGCGACAGTTTCCTTACTCAGGCATCGCTCAGCGGGCGCTACGCCGAGCTGTTCACCCGGATCGGCGCGAGCCTGGACGCCGACGCCGACCTGCTGATTTATGGCTGCAACTTCGGCGAGGGAGTCGAAGGGGCGCAAGCCGCTCAGACGCTCGCCGCCTTGACCGGCGCGGACGTCGCAGCCAGTGACGATCTGACCGGGCATGAAAGCCTCGGTGGCGACTGGGACCTCGAAGTCCAGGTCGGCGACATCGAATCCGAGCCATTGATTGATCAGCAAGCCCGCGACCTCTGGGTCAACGCCCTGGCGCTGCCCACCGCGGCCAACAACACCATCACCACCCACGAGGATACGACCTACACCTTTGCCGCCAACGACTTTGGCTACAGTGATGGCGACGGCGATGCCATGGTCAGCATCAAGATCACCACGCTGGAGGCGGTCGGTGCGCTGCAACTGAACAGCGTCGATGTGACGCTCAACCAGGTCATCACCAGGGCCGATATCGATAACGACCTGCTGACATTCACATCGGCAGCGCATGGCAATGGT
>JAAELR010000109.1 GCA_024226455.1 Paracoccaceae bacterium | reverse complement strand
GCGGTCGGCAAGGACCGCTCAGACGCGCTGATCGACGAAGTCGCGGTAGCTGGCGTGGCCGAGACGTGTCGCGATGCCGAGAAGTGTGTCGAAGGCCTTGGCCGTGTGGCGCCGCCGGTTCCATCGGAACACGAACTCGTCGAGGTAGCGCCGGATATGCGGGCGGCGCAAGCCGTGCAGCACGCCGAGCGCCCAGCGCTTGAGGTTCGAGAAGGCTCGGTGGCTCCACTTCAGAACGACATGGGCGGCCATCTTGCCGATCACCCTGGCGTCGTGGTCGTGCTCGTCCAGACCCGCATAGCCCGCCCAGCCGTCGGTGATCACCCTGGCGCCGGGCGCGGCGACCGCCGCAACGAAGGGCTTGAGCGTCGCCGCCGAGAAATCGGCGATCGGGGCGAGGCGGATGCGGCGCGGCTGGCCATCAGGCGCGATCTCCACCGCCCCGGCGACCAACATCTTGCCCTGCGCGCTGCGCCCGCCACCACTGGTGGGAGGGTCAGCCTTCTGGCGCAGCGCGATCTCGGTTTCATCGACCTCGACCACATCTTCGAGCAGGCTGCGCTCGGGGTTCACCATCGCCCGGCGCAGCTTGTGCAGCATCAGCCAGGCGGTCTTGTAGCTGCCAAGCCCGAGTTGAGCTTGCAGCTGCAGGGCCGAGATGCCGTTCGAGTGGCTGGTGACGATGTGAATGGCGACGAACCAGGTCTTCAGCGGCAGATGGCTGCGGTGCATCACTGTGCCCGCCGTCACCGAGGTCTGCCTGCCGCAGCCGGCGCACTCCCAGGTGAAACGCTTGCATGTCAGCGCCCACGCCTTGCTGCCGCCGCAGCCGGGGCAGACGAACCCTTCCGGCCACCGCCGCCGCGCCAGATAGTCGGCACAAGCTGCATCGTCTGGAAACCGCGCCTCGAATTGGGCGCGGGAGAGTGGGCGGTCATGTTTCCAGCGGTCCGGCATGGCGGGAACATTACACGAACATTCATCCTGCCACAACAGCCGAGCTACCACATCCTGTGCCACCGGAGCCAACGGGAGAAGCCTTCGGCACAGTTCTTGTGCGGGATAAGGGTGCTCGTGCTTGGTCGGTACAAAAAGTACCTGGCGTTCGCGCGTACCTGACTGGGCTTCGCTT
>JAAELR010000108.1 GCA_024226455.1 Paracoccaceae bacterium | reverse complement strand
GCCGGTGAGGTTGGCGCGCAGGCCGAAGCCCTCGAAGCTGACCCGGTCGCCAAAGACGATAAGCAGCTTGGAGTGGAAGTTCGGATCGACCTGCTCTTCCCGCGGCGCGTCGCGTCCCACCACCACCAGGTCCGACGTGTCGGCGACGGCGGTTTCCGGCAACTCCCGCGGTCGGATGCGACCGTAGGGGATGCGTAGTTCCCCGTCCAGCTCAGAGCGTTCCTTCGCGTGTAGGATCACCAGGTCCGGCGACAGGTGCACCTCCGCCTCCGGGATGTTCACCGCCACCCAATCCCGTCCCTGCACCGTGAGTCGGGTGGGAAATCCCCGGTCCGGTTCGATGCGGGTCTCACCCTCCAAGGCCAGGGTACCATCGCCGGAGCTCACCGCACCCCTTATCTCCAGCCGGTCCAGACTCGACGCCTTCAGGCTCAGGCCCAGATCACGCAATTCCAGACCCAGTTCAGGGATGTCCAGAGCACCTTCCTTCAGCTCCGCCTTGCCCTTGACTTCGGGCTTGGCCAGGCGGCCGGCCAGGGTGACATCCACGTCGATGAAGCCCACTATGTTCTGCAACTGCGGGGCTACCACCGAGGCCATGCTCAAGTCGTCGATGCGCGCCTTCAGGTGGCCGGCCATGGGTTGCCTGTCCGGATCAAGGTCCGCCGCCTTGAGCGCGGGCAGGCGGATTTCCCCGTCGATCTTCCCCAGGCCGGCCAGGGGTATCCAGGTTTTGGCATGGGCGCCCTTGGCATCCAGCTTCGCCTGCAGGCCACCACTGGAGAAATCCACCTGGCGCGGTTCGCCTTGCAACTCGAAGGTCACCAGGCCCTCGGGCAGCTTCAGGTCCGCCTGGCCGCGGATTTCCCCCTTAGAGTCGGCGCTGAAATCAGCCGCCAGGTCGCTGCGGCCGGTGAGTGTTAATTCCGGCGGTAGCCAGCGCTGGAAGAAGGCCAGGGGAAAGCCTGGGGCGTTCAGCTTCGCCTTCCAGCCCTTGTCCGCGCTGCCGTCGAATTCCGCGCACAGACGTCCACCGTCGGCGGCCAGGCACAGGTCCCGCACCCGCTGGGTCCGGGCCGCCAGGGTAAAGACGGTGGGGCGCTCCAAGTCCCAGCGGCCGATCTCGGGCAGGGTGAGGGCCAGGGCCTGCAAGGTCCCGTTCCAGGTGCTTTTCTCGCCCAGGCCGGCGTCAATGGCCAGTTGCGCCGCCGGCGCCTGCTCGCTGTCCAACTTCAGGTCGATGTGGTGCGCGTTACGCGCGCCCTTGGCGTCCACGGTTAGTTGCCGCCACTGCATGGCGCCGGATTTCAGCCCTCGGGCCACCAGGTCCAGATCTATACGCTGGTCGCCCCCCAGATTCAGGTCTACCTGCGCCTGTAGCTCCCCGACCTCGTGGTCTTCGAAACGGATGGCCTTGCCGTCTATGCCGGTCTGGATCCGTGGCGCCTCGCGGTTGCCGTCCAGCTGGCCCGTGCTGTGCAGGGATCCGGACAGGCCCGGCCACAGGCTGGCCAGGTCGCCGGCCTGGAGGGTCCAGCCCAGATCCAGGGTGTTGCCGACCACACCTTCGACATGGACCACACTGCTGCCGGATATCAGCTCCAGGCGGTCGATTAATAGCGTCTCGCCAGCCAGTTTCAGCTCGCCCACGGCCTTGACCGGATAGTCGCGCAACTTGCCCTCCAGCCGGGACAGTTGCACCTCCATCTGAGGTCCGTCCTTCGGCACCCGACCTCGGGAGGTCAGTTCCAGCGCCAGTTGGCCCGGAAAATCGGGGTGGAACAGACCGGGATTGATGTCGGAACCAGTCAGGCTCAGCTCCCAGGCTGGCCGCGGCGCCCAGGCGGCCCGGCCGGAACCGTCTAGGCGTCCTTCCGGCAGGATGATGCGAAACGCCTCGAAGCCCATACCATCGGTATTACCGCTGCCGGATGCCTCCAGCGCTACCGTTAAAGCACTCACCGCTGGCTGATCCGGTAGGTTGGCATCCAGGGTCAGATTGTAGCGGTAGTCGTTGGGTTGGCCGGCAATTTTAAGTTTCCCCTGGTCACTACTCACCTGGATTGTTTCACCGGCCAGGGGCCAGCGCAGGGCGCTCCAGGCGAGCTCGGCATCAAACACACCCAGCGCATCGTTAGGGGTGAAGCTGCCCTGGGCCTGGATGCGCGATCCCTCTGGGGTGTTGATCAACAAACGTTCGGCAATCACCGTGCCCCCTTCATAGGCTAGGGCCAGATCCGCGTTCAGCTCGCCCAGGGAGGG
>JAAELR010000107.1 GCA_024226455.1 Paracoccaceae bacterium | reverse complement strand
TGGCGATCCTTGCGGCAAGGCTCGACTTGCCCAGGTTTCCGATGCCATGGGCCAAAAGCCCCCGCCCGCCCTGGCGCAGGGTCGACAGAGCGCGCTGGATCGTTCGACGGCGACCCACGAATGTGTCGCGCCCGGCAACCCTGATCCTGTTGTCACTGTCGAGAAACGCCGGCTCGGCCACCGGCGCATCGCGTTCGTCCAGGTTACGATTGCAGATCGGGCCGCCACCCTCTGCCCCGAGATACACCCGCGCCAGATGCCAGTGCCTGCCGTTTCGCGGGTCCTGATCCTGTGCCCTGATCAGTTCGCGCCGTGCCATCGCCGCCGCCGTCGGTACGTCCCTGCCGTCGGACAGGGCGCCATAGAAACCGGTGGCAAAAGCAGAGGCATCGTGATCATAGACCGACCCGTCCCAGCCCAGAACATTCGCCACACCGCGCACCAGCTCGCGCACGAAAGGCTCCGCGGCCTCAGCCGATGGCTCAACGGGTTCGCCGCCCGCGTCGCGCCCACCCGACCCGGGCACAAGGCCCGATGAAACCCCGCCAGGCCCCTCACGGCGCATGCCCGCAGCCCCGCGCAGCATGTCCGACCCGCCCCGCTGCGCCGTGCGGCAGGCAGATACGAACAAAAGCGGGGGAAGCGTGTTCTGGCAGGCGCCGATCAGATCCGGCGCGCTGACCTCATGCGCGTCGCCTGTAGCGGTTTCCAGCAACAGGATAGGGCGCTCTTTCCCTTCGCGGGTCCCGTTCGCGCCCACCGGTGCGATGATATCCCCGTGGCACGACAGGTGCAGCACCTCGAAATCCCCATCACTGCCAGTCAACCGCGGCGCCAGAAACTCCAGCGCGCCGCTTTCCTCGACCACCAGATGTGCCAGGGGCGGGGCATCCCGATTGGGCCTGGTCGCATTGCTGATGGCGACCTCTTCGGCTTCAAAATCCAGTTCGGACTGCCCCTCCGGTGCCGCCGCCATGAACATCATGCGCAGATCACCATGTTGCGGCGTCCATGGAGCGGTTGCCGGCATGACCCGGCGCGACACCACAAACAGCTGAGACGGATGCTCGGCCAGGAAACTGTCGTGGTGCAGAACTTC
The DNA here is from genome assembly GCA_024226455.1 of Paracoccaceae bacterium. Lineage (GTDB taxonomy): Bacteria > Pseudomonadota > Alphaproteobacteria > Rhodobacterales > Rhodobacteraceae > JAAELR01. The sequence continues at coordinate 77 of JAAELR010000107.1, read as the reverse complement.
CCAGGGCGCCTCGATCAGCGCGTTGGCCAGATCAGGCGCGCTTGCATCATCGGGCAGGATTTGCAGATGGCGCTCCG
>JAAELR010000106.1 GCA_024226455.1 Paracoccaceae bacterium | reverse complement strand
CGTTGAAGTCGGTCGCTACGCTTTGGCCAATAGCGCACACAAAGCTCTAATCGCAGATGAACTCGACACACTGGAACACTTCAAGGCAAAAAAAATAGCTCAGCGTGTCAAAGCTCAAATGGAACAGCGTTGATGCTTACCATTCCACCGTCTATATTGCGGCCCGGTTCCTCCGTCTGCGCGCGGCGTTCCACTCGCCCGGATCGGCGATCGTGATCTTCATGGCGCTCTGGTCGCTGATGGTAATACTGCTCTGAGCGAGCCAATTGGGCGGGCTGTTTCTTTGCGGAGCCGCCTTCGGCGGCCCAGTATTCTCCCCGAACCCGCCTTCGGCGGAACCGGGGCCCCGCCGCCCGTGGCTGGTGTTGTGCCCAAAAAGCGGCCCCAGCGGCATACGCGCCGCCCCAGACCGGCACGCATCACCGAGAGGCGCAAAGGGGCGATGTTGTGGGTGGTCAGCATCTTCTGACCATAGCGGCTGGTTGGCGTCTCGATCCCCGCCGCCGCGCGTGCCGGGCTGTCACGGCCATCGTCCAGCGTCAACAGCGCCTCAGTGGTGCGGTTCAGCATGGTGGCGAAACCGGTGCCCAGGGCCTGTTCGATATTGGGCTGGCTGGCGGCGAAGCCAAGAACCTCAGCCCGGGTCAACCCGTTGGGCAGGTTCCAGCCGAAGGTCTCTTCACCCGGTTCAGCAGGGCTGATGCCGCGGGTGTCGTTTGTCGTTGGGGGCCAGCCGACAGTGTCGACGACGCGCAGAGCGTCGAGCCGCACCGTGTCGGGCTCTAGGCAGCGGACTCGTAAAACTGGCACCATAGCCTGACGGCGGGTAATTACTCACCCCCCCCCTTTGTGGTTTTGGGTCAGGCCAGGGTGGTTTTGATGGTTTCCCATGAGGATTGGCCGCGTAGCTTGGCGGTGTCGGCGACGGATCTCACGGCGCAGTCGCCCTGGGCGGCCCACATGGATCGGAAACCATTGGT
>JAAELR010000105.1 GCA_024226455.1 Paracoccaceae bacterium | reverse complement strand
TTGGCGGTATCACCATGAACCAGACCGGGCGGGAACTGGAGTGCATCCTGCTCTTGATGCTTGTGTACCTGACCATCTCGCTTTCGATCTCGTCGGTGATGAACTGGTACAACAACAAAGTTAAACTGGTGGAGAGGTAAGATGACAGACACATCCTTTGTCCGCCACGACATGCTGGCCGAACAGGCACCCCCTGCAACCTCGGTGGGCCTGTTGGGCTGGCTGCGCAAGAACCTGTTTTCCGGTTGGGTAAACACTGTCCTCACCGTGATTTCGCTGGGCTTGATCGCCTTTGTGCTGGCCGGGCTGTTGCCTTGGGTCTTCCAGTCGGTCTGGGTGGCAGACTCGCTAAGTGAGTGCCGCGAGGTGATGGCCGCGACCTGGGGCGAGACCCACGGCCACGCCTGCTGGGCCGTGATTCGCGAGCGCTGGCCGCAGCTGATGTTCGGGTTTTACCCGTCAGAAATGTATTGGCGCCCGATCCTGGCCTTCGTCCTGTTGCTGACCGCCGTCGCGCCGGTCCTGTTCCCCGGCGCGCCACGGCAGCTGCTTTACATAAGCGCGGCCTACCCGTTCCTGATGCCCTGGCTTTTGTGGGGCGGCACCATCTGGGGCCCGGTTCTTGTCGCGGCCGGCCTGGCCATCGGCTTTTTCACGCATAAATACCTTGAACCGCTCGCCGGCGGGCTGGCTGCACTGGTTGCCGCAGTGGTAGCCGCGGTCATCTGGTGGCTTTTCCTGATGGGACCGATCTCGGGCGTACTGGACAGCGTGCTGCCCATTGGCATCGAATCGGTGGTCAGCCGAAACTTCGGTGGCTTCATGTTGTCGATCATGATCGGCGTCGTCGCCATTGGCGTGTCGTTGCCCATCGGTATCATTCTGGCGCTGGGCCGCCAGTCTGACCTGCTGATCGTCAAGGCGCTCTGTATCGGCTTTATCGAGTTCATCCGCGGCGTGCCGCTGATCACGCTGCTGTTCGTGGCCTCGACACTTCTGAACATCTTCATGCCGCCGGGCACCAATTTCGACATCATCCTGCGGGTGATAATCATGGTGACGCTGTTTGCCTCTGCCTATATGGCCGAGGTGATCCGCGGCGGCCTGGCAGCGCTGCCGCGCGGCCAGTACGAAGGCGCCGATTCGCTCGGCCTCGACTATTGGCAGGCGCAACGGCTGATCATCATGCCGCAGGCGCTGAAGATCTCAATCCCGGGCATCGTCAGCACCTTCATCGGTGTGTTCAAGGACACCACGCTGGTGTCGATCATCGGTCTGCTCGATCCGCTGGGCCTGGCACAGGGTATCCGCGCAAACGCCGAATGGAACGGTGTCTACTGGGAATTGTTCGCCTTCATCGCGTTCCTGTTCTTCATCTTCTGTTTCTCCATGTCTCGCTACTCGATGTATCTAGAACGTCGTCTGCGGACCGACCATAAGTAAGGAGGCCTGACACATGGCCGAACATAGCCACGAAACAATGGTCGACCGCGCCATCGACCGTTCACATATGCAGGTAAGCGACGAGATCGCGATCCAGATCACCAACATGAACAAGTGGTACGGCTCGTTCCACGTTCTGCGCGACATCGACCTGACGGTGAACCGCGGCGAACGCATCGTGATTTGTGGGCCCTCTGGGTCCGGCAAGTCGACGCTGATCCGCTGCATCAACCGGCTGGAAGAGCACCAGCAGGGGCAGATCGTCGTCGACGGCACCGAACTGACCAGCGACCTGAAGAATGTCGACAAGGTACGCTCTGAGGTTGGCATGGTGTTCCAGCACTTCAACCTCTTTCCGCATCTGACGGTTCTGGAAAACTGCACGCTGGCCCCGATCTGGGTGCGCAAGGAGCCCAAGAAGGAAGCCGACCAGGTCGCGATGGAGTATCTCGAAAAGGTCAAGATCCCGGAACAGGCGCTGAAATATCCCGGCCAGCTTTCGGGCGGCCAGCAACAGCGGGTGGCCATCGCCCGGTCGCTGTGCATGAAACCGAGGATCATGCTGTTTGACGAGCCGACTTCGGCGCTGGACCCCGAGATGATCAAGGAAGTGCTCGACACGATGATCTCGCTGGCCGAGGAAGGCATGACCATGCTGGTGGTGACCCACGAGATGGGCTTTGCCCGTCAGGTGGCCAACCGGGTGATCTTTATGGATCAGGGCCAGATCGTCGAACAGAACGAACCAGAGGGGTTCTTCAACAACCCCAAATCCGACCGCACCCAGCTGTTCCTCAGCCAGATTCTCGGTCACTGAGCCGGTGCTCATCAAGCCCTTGCGGGCTTTCCTCGCGCAGCGAAGAGCGCAGCGCAGCGCGCGATAAGCGCCCCGGCAAGAGAAAACTGCAATTTCCAGAGCGCCTCCGCAATCGCGGGGGCGCATCCATTTCAGGGTCAGGAATGCCTGACTGTGCGCGTAGCGCCTACCGCGCTATGGTTGTGGTGGCGCAATCTTGTGCGCGTTTTGATATGTGGAGTATACTGATGAAGGCTTTCCTGATCGCAATTTCCATCCTCCTGGTCCCCGCTATCGCTTTCGCCCAGGGCAAAGACCCCTTTGGCTACGAATTCGACGACTACCTCTGCCACGACATTCCGAAATCCGACTGGATAAAGCCGCACTACCGGCTGCAGATGAAAGACCAGTTCGGGCACACCGACAGCGAGGCGCTGAGGGCCGTGTTTATCTGCAACCCGGTGGCCAAAGAGGTGCTTGTCGATGGCAAGGTAGTCAACGAAGACGGGATCAACAACCCCGAACTGCACTACATGTGCTATACGTTCGACCCGGGCCGCACCGACGCAGAGAACAAGCGCTTCGCGGTCGAGAATGAGTTCGAGCAGAACAAGTACAAAACCGGCGGCCCCCGCATGGTTTGTGTGCCGTCGCTGAAACGGCACTGAAGCTCAGGTCACCCCCAGATCCCGGGGAACGGTGAAATCCACCACGCTCCCCATCCCCCAATCGACGTCGCGCCACCGCGCGGCGTCGAATTGCATGATCGCCGTGGCCGCCGTGGGATAGTCGCGATAGCGGGCATGGCGGGGCGGGCGGGCGGCCAGCATGTTGGCAAAGCCGCCGATGCCCGGATTGTGCCCCAGCATCATTACCGAGGCCGCGGTCCCGGCGGCTTTCAGCACCTCCAGCATGGTCTGGGCGGGCGCGTGGTACAGTTCTTTCAGCCAGACCACCTGATCCGGAGCCTGGTCCAGCGTTGCCTCGATCAGCGCCCAGGTCTCGCGGGTGCGGGCGCTGTCGGACGACAGAACCAGATCGGGGGTGTAGTTGCTGTCGTTCAGCCAGCCGCCGATGGCGCTGGCAGAGCGCCGCCCGCGCCCGTTCAGCGGCCTGGCATGGTCGTCCGGCGCGGGGCTGTCCCAGCTTGATTTCGCGTGGCGGGTCAGGATCAGGCGTAGGGTCATGGGTGGAAAGATCTCATGTGAAAGGCCGATTGTTGCTCCAGCCTGCCATATTCCCGCGACACCGAACAGGCCCGCCGCGCGGCACAGCCCCGCGACAGGCAGTCCGCTCCGGCGGTTCGGTCGAGATGGCCGTGGCAGGCAGCAGTGTCATAGCCAATGTCGCGGTTCAGCGCATCGGTGGGGCAGGCCGTCAGGCAGGGCTTTGCGGCGCAACTGTCACATGGCCGGTTCGCACCGCCATGCCCGTCCAGATCATAGGGTAGGGCAAGCGCGCCACGGTAGGAAACCAATAGCCCGGCGTGGTCATGCACAAGCAGCCCGGCTGGAGATTGCCAGGCGCGGCCCGACCGCAGAGCCCAGGCAATGAACGGCTGGTGGGGTGGCCCGCCAAAGGGAAAGAGCGCGATACCGCCGGTCTCTTCCGCCAACGCTGAAATGACCCGGCCGGACCATCGGTCCAGCGGGTCGGGCGTGGTATCCGCGATCTCGGGGCTGGATCGGAAATGCGCCCAGAACCCGGGCTCCAGCGGGCCGAGCAGGACAAGGGTTCGGGTTCCTTTGGGCAGGTGATCGTCGCCGCCCGGGTGAACGAGCCCGACAATTTCCAGTTGGTCCTGCGCGGCGCGGACGCCGATATCCCAGTAGGTCAATGGCCTATCCCTTGATCAGCGTGCCCGCCCCATGCTCGGTAAAGAGCTCCAGCAAGCAGGCATTCGGGGCGCGCCCATCCAGGATCACCACCGCCCGCACCCCGCCGGCCATTGCGTCGAGTGCGGTCTCGGCCTTCGGGATCATGCCCCCCGCGATCACTCCGTCCCGGATCAGCGCATGAGCCTCATCCTGGGTCATCTCGGTCAGCACCTCGCCATCGGCCCCCTTGACCCCTGCCACATCGGTCAGCAGCAGCAGCCGGTCCGCCTTCAGCGCCGCCGCAATGGCGCCCGCGGCGGTGTCGCCGTTCACGTTGAAGGTCTCGCCGTTCCGGCCCGCGCCGATCGGCGCGATGACCGGGATCACCCCGGTCTCGGACAGGTTGCGCAGGATCGCCGGGTTCACATCGTTCGGCGTGCCGACAAAGCCCAAGGCGGGGTTGGTCTGGTCGCAGACCATCAGGCTGGCATCCTTGCCGCTCAGCCCCACGGCGCGACCGCCCTCGGCATTGATCGCCTGCACGATCCGCTTGCCGACCCGGCCCGACAGGACCATCTCGACAATTTCGACCGTTGCGGCATCGGTCACCCGTTTACCGTTCACGAACTCGCTTTTGATTTTCAGCCGGGCCAGCAGGTCGTTGATCATCGGCCCGCCGCCATGCACGACCACCGGCTTCAGGCCGACCTGGCTCATCAGCACTATGTCGCGGGCAAAGCTTTGCATTTCCTTGTCGTCGCCCATTGCGTGGCCGCCGAACTTTATGACGACGGTGGCGCCGTCATAACGCTGCAGATAGGGCAGCGCCTGGCTGAGCGTGCGGGCGGTGGCGAACCAGTCCTTGTTCATGGGTCTTGTCTTCCGCAGAAATTTCCCTGACCATTTGCTGTTAGCCGCATCGGCGCGCCAAGCCAAGCGCCGGAACACACCGTCTGGGCAATCGCAGGGGAGAGAAATCATGCCAGATCAGGAGCGCTCGCTTTTGTTGACCGGCGCCAGCCGTGGAATCGGACACGCCACCGTGCGGCGCTTTATCCGCGACGGCTGGCGTGTCATCACCTGTTCGCGCCAGCCCGTGCCCGAGGAATGCCCGTGGAGCGCGGGGTCGGAAAATCACGTGGTTCTGGATCTGGCCGATCCGAATGACACTATCGCTGCCGTCGACCGGATCCGCGCAATGCTGGGCGGGCGGCTGGATGCGCTGGTCAACAACGCGGGCATTTCGCCGAAAGGCCCGAATGGAGAGCGGCTGAACACGCTCGACACCGATCTCAGCACCTGGGGACACGTGTTTCACGTCAACTTTTTCGCCTCGGTGGTGTTGGCGCGCGGCCTGAAAGAGGAACTGGCCGCGGCCCGCGGCGCGGTGGTCAACGTGACCTCGATCGCCGGGTCGCGTGTGCATCCCTTCGCCGGGGCCGCCTATGCCACGTCGAAGGCGGCGCTGGCGGCGCTGACCCGTGAAATGGCGCATGATTTCGGGCCCATGGGCGTGCGGGTCAATGCGATCGCGCCGGGCGAGGTCGAAACTTCTATCCTGTCGCCGGGCACCGATAAGATTGTGGAAAAGCTGCCGATGCAGCGGCTGGGCCAGCCCGAAGAGGTGGCGGACGCCATCTATTTCCTGTGCTCGGGCGGCGCGTCCTATATCTCTGGCACCGAGCTGGAGGTGAACGGCGCGCAGCATGTCTGATGCGGGTGGCGTTGACGGTTCGCGCGGCTATTCGATCCCGGCGATCAGCGTGCGCAGGGTCTCTATGCCGGTGCCCTTTTCCGACGAAGTCAGCACGATCTCGGGGAAGGCCGCAGGGTGCCTGGCCAGATCGGCGCGGACCCGGGTCAGAACCCTCTCAAGCTCTGCCGTCTTCATCTTGTCGGTTTTGGTCATCACCACCTGAAAGGTCACCGCCGCCTTGTCGAGCATCGCCATGATCTCTGCGTCCGGCTTTTTCACCCCGTGGCGCGCGTCGATCAGCACGAAGGCGCGGCGCAGGGTGGGGCGACCGGTGAGGTAGGCGCGCAGCAGGCGCTGCCACTTTTCGACCACGCTCAGCGGCGCGTTGGCAAAGCCATATCCCGGCAGGTCGACAAGATAGAGCCGTTCCGTTAGGGAGAAAAAATTGATCTCCTGCGTCCGCCCCGGCGTGTTAGAGGCCCGCGCCAGCCCGCGCCGCCCGGTCAGCGCGTTGATCAGGCTTGACTTGCCGACGTTCGACCGCCCGGCAAAGCAGACCTCGATCCTGTCCGCTGGCGGTAAACCGTCCATGGCAACGACGCCTTTGAGGAACTCGGCGGTCTGGGCAAACAGCCGCCGCCCGGCCTCGCGCTGCTCTGGGTCGTCGATGTCGGTGACCGGGAAGGCAGGTTGCATCAGAGCAGCTCTGCCGTGTCGCCCTGGCTGACGTCGCCGGTTCTGGTGACCCGGGCGTAGACGCCCATGTCCTTGTGGCTCCATCCGCCCTGCAGGGCGCCAAGCGTATCCGCGTCGCGCTCTCCGGTCCGGGTGCTGGCGGCGGTGGCCATGCAACGCCTGATCGGTTCGACAATCTCCAGTTCGGCCAGTCCGACACGCAGCCTGCGCCCGACCCACTGCATCTCTTGCCAGGCGGGCAGCCCGTCAAGAATGAGGTTGCCGCGCCAGCGCAGATGCGAGACCGGGCGACCGATCCGGGCCGCGACCTCGGCGTGGCTGGCAAGGTTGATCAGCGAGACAGAGGCATAGTCGGTATCCGTCATCCCCCGCCCCGGCACACGCACCAGCCGCGCCGGCAGCGCGCGGTTTGCCGGGCTGATCGGCATCACCCACTGGATGAATGCGCCGATATCGCCCGTGTTATCGGGATCGATGGTCATGTCCTTCAGCGCCGGATGGCTGAAGGTGACCTGCTGCGCCGGCAGATTGCAGCGCGCCGTGATCGCCTGCAGCAGCGGTGCCTTCGACCCGCGCGAGAAGTTGGCGCAAGGAGCCCATTGCGGGGCGTCAGGGTCAATTTCTGCCGCCTCGTGCGCCACCGCCCAGCGGCGGTCCCATGGCAGGCATTTGCCCTCGCTCAGCCTGACATGCACCAGCTCTTCGCGGCCATGAGATTTGACCGGGTGCCGCCAGATCTGGGTGATGTGGGGTGTCATTTTCCGTCAGGCTTCGACTTGCGTCTGAAGCCCGACATGATGTTGCCGAACACGTCCGGCCTGTAGCCCTGGCTGCGCATGATGAGGTATTGCTGGGTGAAGGTGATGGTGTTGTTGGCGATCCAGTAGACGATCAGCCCGCTGGCGAAGGTGCCCAGCATGAACATGAAGACCCACGGCATCCAGGCAAAGATCATCGCCTGGGTCGGGTCGGTCGGAGTCGGGTTCAGCTTTTGCTGCAGCCACATCGAGATGCCCAGCAGGATCGGCAGGATGCCAAGCGAAAAGAGCTCGAAAAAGCCAAGATCGGGTACGGCGAAGGGTAGCAGGCCGAAGAGGTTGATGATTGAGGACGGATCGGGTGCAGAGAGGTCGGCGATCCAGCCGAACCAGGGGGCGTGACGGAGTTCGATGGTGACGAAGATCACTTTGTAGAGCGAAAAGAAGATCGGAATCTGCATCAGGATCGGCAGGCAGCCCGAGGCCGGATTGACCTTTTCCTTCTTGTAAAGCGCCATCATCTCTTGCTGCAGCTTCTGGCGGTCGTCGCCGGCTTTCTTCTTCATCTCCTCCATCTGCGGCTGCAGGTCCTTCATCTTGGCCATCGAGACGTAGGACTTATAGGCCAGCGGAAACAGGATCGCCTTGATGATCAGGGTCAGGCCGATGATTGACCAGCCCATGTTGCCGATCAGGTTGTTGAGCCAGTGCAGCACCTGGAAGATCGGCTTGGTCAGGAAGAAGAACCAGCCCCAGTCGATCGAGTCGATGAATTTGTAGATACCGCCAGAGTTCTGATACTCGCGGATCGTGTCCCATTCCTTGGCGCCGGCAAACAGCCTTGTGGTCACGGCGGCGCTTTCTCCGTCGGCGACGCTCAGCGTCTTCAGGCGGGCCTCGGCAGAGTAGATGTCAAGCTCGGCATTGTATTTCAGAACCGAGGTAAAGGCCGCGTCCGCGGCGGGGACCAGCGTGGTCATCCAATAGTGATCGGTAAAGCCCAGCCAGCCGTTGGCCTCTATCTCCAGAACGTTGGCATTGGCGCCCCATCGGTCGTCGCGGTCGAAATCGCGCATTTTTTTGTACTTGAACTCTTTCATCTCTTCGCCGGACTGGCGCATGGGGCCTTCTTGGATGATGAAGAACCCGGTCAGGTCCTGCGGTTCGCCGTGGCGGGTCAGTTTGCTGTAGGGAGCAAGCTTGACGTTGCCGCCAGACGCGTTACGCACGGCCTGGGTGATCGAGAAGAGGTAGTTTTCATCGACCGCTATGGTGCGGGTAAAGGTCAACCCGGCGCTGTTGGTCCAGGTCAGGTCCAGCGGGGTTTCGACGGTCAGTGTCGCGTTCTCGTCGGCGGTCCAGGCCGTGTCTGGGCCGGGCACGTCCGACCAGCCCAGATCGCCGCCCGGCGCCCAGCCGAAGAGCGCGTAATAGGCGCCGTCGCTGCCCGAGGGTTTCAGCAGCGCGACATTGCCGCTGTCATCGGCCAGTTCGGCGCGATAGTCGCGCAAGCTGAGCTCGTCGATGCGGCCCCCGGTCAGGGCGACCGAACCGGAAAGGCGCGGCGTGTCGATCGGGATGCGGACGGTTTCTGCCGGCGCGGCGGCATCGGGTTCCGGCGCCACAGAGGCCGCGCTTTCGGCGGTGTCCGTGGCATCAGCGGTCGGTGCGGCGGGGTCGCCTGCGCTTTGCGTGGTCTCCGGCAGTAACGGTTCGACAGGCGTCTCTTCCGGCGGGACCAGGACGAACCAGACCAGGATCACCAGAAAACTGAGGACCGTCGCCAGGATGAGGTTCTTGTTTTGATCGTCCATCCGGACACCACCACCTTGCCATATTCAGATCAGGGGTGGTTCAACAGTCCGGGGGGCCAAAGGTCAAGGGGGAAAGCCTCTTTCGGCACCCTTTGCCGCCAGAGCGACCATCACCCGCGGGCGTCGGCCCTGCCACGTCCTGCTTGCCCCCCGCGCTGTCGGGCCGTGAATGGCGGCATTTTGGGCGTGTCAGGACGGGACCGGAGTGGTTTTTTATCCAGTGTGGCGGGTGATCTTGGGCTGGGCGGCCAGCTGGTTGCGGTGCTGCACCAGCCAGGGCGCGAGTTCGTCGAGCGGCATCGGCTTGGCGATGCAGTAACCCTGCACATGGCCACAGCCCAATTGCGCGAGCAACGCGTGCTCTCCGGTCGTCTCGACACCCTCGGCCAGGGTCGCGACGCCCAGCCGTTCGGCCATTTCGAGGATAGCGGTCAACATCTGCTGCTGCTGGCGGTCATGGTCGATACATGTGATGAAAGACCTGTCGATCTTGATCCGGCCCACGGAGAATCGGCGGATATTGGCGATCGAGGCGTGACCGGTACCGAAATCGTCCAGGTCGATGCCGCAGCCGAACTCGGAAAGCCTGGCGATGTTTCGGGTGATTGTGTCGTTTTCCGAGCGCGCGATCACGGTTTCCAGAACCTCGATGGTCAGCCGATCGGGGGCAAAATCGAAACGGTCAAGCTCCCACCGGATCTTGTCGCAGAGCCGTGGATCGGACAATTCGTCGTTGGAGAAATTGACCCCTACAGACGGCACGACCTGTTCAGCCTCGTCCAACGCCTTCAGCGCCGAAAGGCTGTGATACAGCATGACCTCGCTCAGCCGTTCGTTCATGGCGGCGGCCGATACGGCCGGAAGGAACGCGCCGGGCAGGATCAGGCCACGGTCGGGATGATCCCAGCGCGCCAGCGCCTCCATGCCGCTGATCTGTCCGGTGTCCGTAGAGACCTGGGGCTGGAAACAGGGCTTGATCTGGCCGCTTTCCAGCGCCGGGCCGACCTCTCCTACCAGGCCGGCGCGCTTGACCCGTTTGCGCCGCGGCTGGGTGGTATAGGCGCGGATCGCAGCGGTGCCGCCCGCCTGCGCCTCTGCCAAAGCGCATTCGGCGGCTTCGAGGCAGACCGAGCCGGATTTTTCGGACGCGCGGCGCGGTGTGCAGAATCCGACGGATGCGGTCAGAAACAGCCGCAATCCGTCCAGCATGATCGGTTCGGCGATGGACGATTGCAGGCGCGCCGAGACCTGGATCAGGGTTTCCAGGTCGGCGCGGCGTGACGGTGCGAGCGCAATGGCAAAGCGCGAGCCATCGATCCGCGAGATGATGTCGCCGGTGCGCATGGTTCCGCCGATCCGCTCGGCGACCAGCGCCAGGATTCGTTCGGCCGCGGCGTTGCCGTGGTTGCGGCGGCACTGGGCAAACTCGTCGATCTCCAGCGCCAGCGCCGCACTGTGCAGGCCGGTCTTGGATTCCTCCTCAAACGTGCGGTCGAGCGTCGAGATCACCGCGTCACGCAGGGGAAGCTTGGTGATCGCATCGACCGGGTTCTGCTTGGGTCTTGCCGGATGCATCGGCGTGAAGATGCCCACCAAGCCCAGCAGTGCAGGCAGTACAATCGCCATGAACAGCAGCAACCCCTCGCCGCCAAACCAGAACCCGCCCAGCGTAAGGGCCGGGATGAAGGCGAGGATCTGCGGACCGATCAGCGCGGTTTTGACGGAATGAAGAAAATGGCTGCCGAACCGGCCGAACGTCTGTAGCATGAAGCATTCCCATGGCGGGGCAGGGCAGGGACCCCGCATTCCCCCAAGGACGCTAGACGACTTCAGTCACGGGGCGGTTAATGCCGCGTGACCGGTTAGCTAGAATTCTCATCATTTTCGCCGGCCCGGCGTTTCAGGCCCGCGAAATCGAAGAGCTTTGGGTCAAGAAGATGCGAAGGCCGGGTGTTGCCCAGGGCGCGAAAGATCTTTTGCCGGCGGCCCGGGTGATTGGCCTCCCATTGATCCAGCAGCGCCTTGATCTGCTGGCGCTGCAGCCCGTCCTGACTGCCGCAGAGGTCGCAAGGGATGATCGGATAGTTCATCGCCCTGGCGAAGCGATCGCAATCGGCCTCGGCCACATGCGCCAGCGGGCGATAAACGAACAGGTCGCCCTCCTCGTTGACCAGTTTCGGCGGCATCGTTGCCAACCGCGAACCGTGGAACAGGTTGAGAAAGAAGGTCTCCAGAATATCGTCGCGGTGATGGCCCAGAACCACCGCCGAACAGCCCTCTTCGCGGGCGATGCGGTAGAGATTGCCGCGCCGCAGCCGGGAACAAAGGGCACAATAGGTGCGGCCCAGCGGAACCTTGTCGGTGACGATGGAATAGGTGTCCTGATATTCGATCCGGTGCGGCACACCCACTTTTTTCAGGAATTCCGGCAGCACTGTGGTCGGAAAGCCGGGCTGCCCCTGATCGAGATTGCACGCCAGCAGATCGACGGGCAGGAGCCCGCGCCATTTCAGTTCGTAGAGCACCGCAAGCAGAGTATAGCTGTCCTTGCCGCCGCTGAGACAGACCAGCCACTTTGGCTTTTGTCCGCCCTTGGCGTGACGCGACCCGGGTTCGACAAGCCCGTATTGCTCGATCGCCTCGCGGGTCTCGCGAACGATCCGCTTGCGCAGCTTCTTGAACTCGGTGGTCGAGGGCGCGCCGTCAAACAGCGGGTGGATTTCCTGACCGCCTAGAGCGGGCGTCTTTTTGTCGTCCTCAAGCATGGGCGCCTCCGGCGCTTGCCATAGCGCGCCGGGTTCGGCACCGTCAACGCGGTCATTTTGACAGCCCATGCCGGACAACGGCCCATCGACCGTGGACCTCGCGCCGAAACCGACCGCGTCCCGTGACGCGGCGTGTGATCTGGTGAACACGTGCTGGCGCGCCGCGAGCGGGTTTCGAAATGGCGCTGTATCATCGGGCCAACGAGCGCTCCGGGCGCGGGAGGCGGCGGGTAGGGCGATGGCGTTTCGGCGCCAAGAGTTGCTGTCCGGGCAGGTTCATCGCATCGCCCGGCAGATCGTGCTGGTCGCCTGCCGGGCCAGGTCAGGTCTGATCCTTGCGCTCGGGAACAGGGTCATAGCCATCGCCGCCCCATGGATGGCACCTGCCGATGCGCCGGGCGGCCAGCCAGCCGCCCTTGATGCCGCCATGTTTTTGTAGTGCCTCCAGCGCATAGGCAGAGCAGGTCGGCTGATAGCGGCAGCTATGGCCGACCCAGGGGCTGAGGAGCAACCGGTAGGCGCGCACGGGCAGTGAGAAGAGAAAGGCGACGGGGGTCATGACCACCTATAGATAGGGGACCCGACCACGCCGGAAAACCGGTGCAGGCGGCGCCGGTCCGATTTGTCGCGGGGTGCGGGCTTGCAGGTTCAGTAGCCGCCCTTGCGCCGGCTTTCCGGCAGACCGGCGATACGCCCGCCCTGTTTCGAAGGGTCGCCCGGGAAGAGATCGTAGAGGTCCTTTTGCGAGATTTTTTCACCCCAGGCTGCGCTCATGGCTTTGACGATGGCGCGGGTGTTGGGCTGGGCGCCGTGGTTTTCGAAGAACTCTGCGCGCAGGAAGTTGACCAGATCCCGATGCCGGTCGGTCAGCTCGATGCCTTCCTGCGCCGCAAGAACCGACGCTAGCGCTTCGCTCCAATCCTCGGCATCTAGCAGATAGCCATTGTCGTTGGTCTTGATTGTCATGCCTTCGAATTCGATCGCCACTTCACGCTCCATGGGCTGGCCGGGTAGCCGGACTTGGAATTCACCTATTCGAATACGTATTAGACACCGCAGGACCGGGACGGGTCAAGCCCCCCGACAATTCTGCGGCCGCGTGTGTGGACCCAGAGAGGGGCTCATCGCTCGGCTTCGCCAACGCTCCTCGCCATGCCGCTTCGCGCCTCGTCCTGCGAGGAGGGCCCGAAAGGGGCCGACGAGCAGCTATTCGCCGTGCAGCTTGGTGAGCGCCGTGCTAAGGTCGTTCAACAGCCGATCGAAGGGCAGATCGGCGGTGTGGCCGGAACGGCCGATCAACACATAATCCCAGCCCGGGCGGCCTTGGCCGGGGAGCATCTGCCGGGCAATCTCGCGCAATCGCCGCTTGGCGCGGTTGCGAGCCACGGCGTTGCCGACCTTTTTGGAGCAGGTGAACCCGATGCGGACGCCGGTGGCGGACTCGTCCGGCGCGCGCCGCCGCGCCTGCAGCACAAAGCCGGGCCTGACGACGCGCTTTGCTCGTGCCGCGCGCAGAAAGTCGGCGCGTTTGCGCAGCACTGTCAGACACGACGAAACCGCCGGGGGCATCCCGGCCCCGGCGTCGTTTGCGCCTGCCTCGGATGCCCCCGGCGGTGTCATGTCATCGTCCCCGAATGGCGGCTCAGGCGCTGAGCTTGGCCCGGCCCTTGGCGCGGCGCGCGTTCAGGATCTTGCGGCCGGCTTTGGTGGCCATGCGCGAACGGAAGCCATGGCGCCGCTTGCGGACCAGGTTCGACGGTTGAAAGGTGCGCTTCATCTCGCGTCTCCATGCATTCCCGCCCAAACCATGCCAGTGGTTCGAAGGCCGGATCATCATTCGAAGCCCGGTCTTTAGGCGGTGCCCCCGGGCTTGTCAATCGGCGCGGCGGGCGAATGTTTCAGCAATTCGGTCCCGGGGGCGGGAATCTTGTGGCGAAATGTTTCAGCCGCGGGCATTTTGCCGAAATTCCCGGATACACGGGGCTCACCGGCGATCAAGGGCTTGTGATATGGGTGTTCGGGCGGGACGCCAATGCGCATGTTTGGGACGGACATGAACGACGAACGGGACAGGCCTATGAGCGACACGACCCGACCGGGCCCCGGCGGGCTGGCAACAAAGCTGCCGCTGTTGGCGATTCTCGTCGTTGCGGCGATCGGAGCCTTTGCCTTGCGCGATCAGCTGAGTTTCGAGGCGCTGCGCGACAACCGGGAGGCGCTGATCGGGTTCCGCGATGCCAATTACCTGCTGGCGGCACTGGTCTTTGTTGCGGTCTACGTTGTGATCGTGGCTTTCTCGCTGCCCGGCGCCACCATCGCCACGCTGACCGGCGGCTTTCTGTTCGCCACCTTTCCGGGTGCGCTGTTCAACGTCATTGGCGCTACCATCGGGGCCACCGCGATTTTCCTTGCCGCCCGCTGGGGTTTTGGCGATCGGCTCGGCGCCCGGCTGGAGCACAGCCAGGGCGCCGTGAAGCGGATCAAGGACGGTATCGACGAAAACCAGTGGTCGATGTTGTTTCTGATCCGGCTGGTACCCGCGGTGCCGTTCTTCGTCGCCAATCTCGTGCCCTCGTTTCTGGAGGTGCCGACGCACCGATTTGTTATCTCGACCTTCTTGGGCATCATCCCCGGCGCGGTGGTCTATACCTCGGTCGGGGCCGGGCTGGGCGAGGTCTTTGCCCGCGGTGAAACCCCCGATCTGGGGCTGATCCTGGAACCGCATATCCTGATGCCCATCTTGGGCCTATGCCTGCTGGCTCTGCTGCCGGTTCTGATCAAGGCGCTTCGCGGCCAAAAGGGGATCTGACATGGATCGTATCAAGACCGATATCTGCGTGATCGGTGCGGGTTCGGGCGGGCTGAGCGTGGCCGCGGGGGCGGTGCAGATGGGCGCAAGGGTGGTCCTGCTGGAGGGCCACAAGATGGGCGGCGATTGCCTGAACTACGGCTGTGTCCCGTCCAAGGCGCTGATCGCCGCGGGCAAGCACGCCCACGCGATGACCACCGGCGCGGCGTTTGGCGTCACCCCGGCAGTGCCGCAGGTGGATTTTGGGGCCGCCATGGACCATGTGAGCCGCGCCATCGCGGCAATCGAACCGCATGACAGCCAGGAACGGTTCGAAGCGTTGGGCGTCCGGGTGATTCGCGAGTTCGGCCGGTTCGTCTCGAAAAGTGAGGTTCAGGCCGGTAACGCCGTCATATCGGCCCGGCGGTTCGTGATCGCCACCGGGTCGTCGCCCCTGGTGCCGCCGATTCCGGGGCTTCAGGATGTGCCCTATGACACCAACGAGACCATCTTCCGGCGGCGCGAACGGCCCGATCATCTGCTGATCATCGGCGGTGGGCCGATCGGGATGGAGATGGCGCAGGCGCACAAGCGTCTTGGCTCCGATGTGACCGTGATCGAGGGGATGAAGGCGCTGGGCAAGGATGATCCGGAACTGGCCGCAATCGTGCTGGACCAGCTGCGCGGCGAGGGGATCGGGATCGCGGAGGATGCCATGGCCGCGCGGATCACCGGTGAGGTTGGCGACATCACCGTCGAGGCACAGGACGGACGCAGCTTTGGCGGTACGCATCTGCTGATGGCGGTGGGGCGCAAGGCCAATGTCGACCGGCTCGGGCTGGACCAGGCAGGCGTTGCCCATGACCGGGCGATCAGGGTTGATGCCGGGCTGCGCACCACCAACCGCCGCGTCCATGCCATCGGCGATGTGGCGGGCGGGCTGCAGTTCACCCATGTGGCCGGATACCATGCCGGGGTCATCATCCGCTCGATGCTGTTCGGCCTGCCGTCGAAGGCCACCGTGCGGCATCTCCCCTGGGCCACCTATACCGACCCGGAACTGGCCCAGGTGGGCCTGACAGAGGCCGAGGCTAGTGCCGCCCACGGCGACCGGCTGCAGGTCGTCCGGTTCGCGTTCTCCGGCAATGACCGGGCCATTGCAGATGGCCGGACCGACGGTCTGATAAAGGTCATGGTCGTCAAGGGCCGCCCGGTGGGCGCCTCTGTTGCCGGGCCGCAGGCAGGCGAGTTGATCCAGATCTGGGCGTTGGCCATCGCCAACCGGATGAAGATGGGTGCCGTTGCTGCCATAGTCGCGCCCTATCCGACGCTGGGAGAGGTTAACAAGCGTGCCGCGGGCGCCTATTTTACCCCAAGGTTGTTCGGCAGCCCGTGGGTCAAGCGGGCGGTCGGCCTTGTGCAACGCTGGATACCCTGACGCCCATGTTCCTCAACTCGCTTTCCGGCCGCTTCCTGATCCTGACGACCGTGTTCGTTATGCTGGCTGAAGTGCTGATCTTTGTCCCGTCGGTGGCAAGGTTCCGCGAGGACTATCTGCTGGTGCGGCTGGAAAAGGCCCAGATCGCCTCGCTGGCGCTGCTGGCCGACGATATGCTGACGATGGAGCTTGAAGAGGAGCTGCTGAAGAACGCCGGCGTCTTCAACGTTGTGCTGCGGCGCGACCAGTCGCGCCAGCTTGTCCTGTCTTCGCCGATCCCCTCGCCGATCGAAAACACCTTCGATCTGCGCCAGCCCAGCGCTTACGAGTTGATCGGCGACGCCATGCGGCGGCTTTCGGCGCCGGAGAACGCCGTTATCCGGGTGATAGGAAACCCGGTGCGCCAGGCCGGGCTGCTGATCGAGATCACCATGCAGACCGCGCCGCTGCGGGCGGCGATGATCGACTACGGGCTGAGGATCCTGATCCTCTCGGCAGTGATCTCGATCTTCACCGCGGCGCTCTTGTTCCTTGCGGTGCGCGGGTTCCTGGTCAAGCCGATCAAGCGCGTGGTGGCCGCGATGACCAGCTATGCCCAAGCCCCCGAGGATGCCCGCCGGATCATCGAGCCATCCGCGGGCCTGACCGAACTGCGCGAGGCCGAGGCGGCCCTCGCGGCGATGCAGACACATCTGACCGGAGCCCTGAAACAGAAGGAGCGGCTGGCCCAGCTTGGCGCCGCGGTGGCCAAGATCAGCCACGACCTGCGCAACATCCTGACCGTGGCACAGCTTTTCTCCGACCGGCTGGAGCGCAGCGAGGATCCAAGCGTCAAACGATCGGCGCCCAAGCTGGTGAGCACGATCACCCGTGCGGTGAACCTGTGCGAGAGCACGCTGGCATTCGGAAAGGCCGAAGAACCGCCGCCCCAGCTCGACCGCATAATGCTGGCGAATGTGGTAGCGGATGTGGTGGACGCCGAACGCATGGCCGTCGGTGATCACGATCTGAGCTTTGCCGAAGACGTGCCCGCGGCCATGGTGGTGCGGGCCGATCCCGAACAGCTCTACCGTGTCATCGGTAACCTCGTCCGCAATGCCCGGCAGGCTATCATAGCCTCTGGCAAACCGGGCGAAATCTCGGTCATGGCCAGCGAGACCGACGGCGAATGGGAGATCCGCATCGCCGACACTGGCCCCGGCTTGCCTGCCCGGGCGCGCGAATACCTGTTCAAGCCGTTCCAGGGCGGTACCCGCAAGGGTGGCTTCGGTCTTGGCCTGGCAATATCCGCCGAACTGATCCGCGGTCATGGCGGTCGGCTGGCGCTTGTGTCGAGCGGCCTCGAGGGTACCGTCTTTATGGTTTGCCTGCCCAAGGCGGTCGTGGTGCTCGAAGACGCGGCAGAGTGATAAAACGGTCTTGCATAACGCCAGCGTCATCGCTACATGGCTGACACCCCGCGCGCTGGTAGCTCAGTTGGATAGAGTACTTGACTACGAATCAAGGGGCCGGGGGTTCGAATCCTCCCCAGCGCGCCAATCATCCCAATAGGTTAGGCGATTTCGCCCATCAGGCGTTACTCACCCGTTACTCGAATCTGTTACTCATTCGTTCTAGCCCCGGCTTTTTGCCGCATTTCCACCACCTTGTTTGCCGAATCTGAGCGTCCCCGCAAATAGCCGTCAGTGGTCGATTGATTCCGGTGCTGCATCGCATCCCGAACCACAAGCGGGGATATCGTTCCATTGGACACCAGGTTTTTGACCTCAGTCCCGCCGCCGGATCGGGCATCCCGGATCTGTAGCTTTGGAGGCAATTCCAGTTCCTTCCGGATGACGGCAAATCGCTTGGATACCTGCCGCGCACCCAGGGGCTTCCCCTCCGGCCCCAGAATTACGGGACCCACGCGGTGTGCTATAGGTGTCTCAGCCAGTCGTTGCCGAACGATGGGGGTATAGGTCAGGTTGAACTCATACGGCTCTGGCAGGCTGTCTCTGGTCTTGGAGATCACTTTCTCGAACCGGGTGAGGTCGCGATCAAACATCTCCCACGTTAGCCCGCCTTCCCAACGGCGCCCATGGTGTGTGATCCCGCTCGTTTCCCCTTCCGCCGGTACCCATTCGCCATGCACGTCAATGCCGCGCAACAGGAATTCGAACCTGAGCAGGAGAATCAGGCTGAACCACCGCCAACCCCTTTCGTCGGCCCTTTCGATCACTCGCGCCATGTCGCCGCGGGTCATGAAGGTGCTGCGCGGCGCTGGATTCTTGAAGCGCATCTCGCTCCTGATCGCCTTCACCTGGGCACAATGGGTAACACCGAGCTTGATCCCGTGTGAATTTACGATCCCGAAATGCGTGAACCAGTTCTTGACGTAGTGACGGGACCGGCCCTTGTTCTCCATGGCCTTCTTCCATCTCGCCATGAGGGGGAAGTCGGTGTCATCGATCTTCACGTCGCCAACGGAATTCTCCACGCCCTTCAAAACGGCCTTGTAGATTTCGCGGGTACGGGTACGGACATCCCAGAAGGCCGAGAACCCATCGGTCATGTATCGCGCGATCAGCCAACCCCATGTGTTCGGTTGGCGGCCCTTGGTTTCGCCATCATACCACCGCAGCATCTCACGGGTCAGCTCTCGACACATCCGGGCGCGCTCAAGATCTAGGCTGTCGCCAACCTCTCCTTCCAGCTTGTAGGTCTTTATTGAAAACCCAGCGTCTTTGTACTTCTTCGGTGGCGCCCAAACATAACCGTTGCGAATTTTCTTCTGTCCGGGGGCATATTCCGGCTCGCTGTCGTCCCAAACGGACTCCCTAAAATTCATCGAAGTTCGTCCCCTTTGAATCCTCGTCGGTCTGCTCGGGGAACTTCTGCCTGTCGATGTTGCGCCCTCGCGCCCATACCTCAATCGCCTCCTTATGGCGCTTTCCGATAGCCAGGTCCACCTTCGGGAAGCCGAATTGCACCTCCAGCGTCGCGGCGTTGGCCCGGAGCCAGGACACGTCGCGCCCCAGCATCTTGGCCGCCGCTGCCTCCGAGACGAAAAGGGATGTCATAGGGTGGACCTCCGGTTGAAAAGTTGGGTTCACAGTCCCTGCCGTGGTCCGACTGGTCCTCAATCTGAATGTCGTCGCGGTAGCGGCTGGGCGAGGTGGACGCGGGTCGTGGGCGGAGTATTGGTCGCGGGCCTCTTCGTCGGAGGCCGGACGCAGGACGTAGATCGACGATGCGCCGAAATCCTCGGTTACGTAGTCTTCGCCCGCAGTCCGGGCAGCCGCCCCGGTGACGCTCAATCATCATCCAGCACCGCGTCAAAGAGGCCCTCGGTGCAGATCATGCTCAGGAGGGTCCGGGCGAGGTCGAGGGCGGTGGTGCCGCGTTCGGTGGCCTCGGCCTCAAGCCCCGCCAGCAGCTTGTCATCCAGCCGGAAGGTGGCGCGGGAGGGGCCGCGAACGGGGTTGGGCGAACAGCATCTGCGCGAGTTTCAGGACAACGAACGCAGTGTCCCGACGATCCTGACAACCTCGCAAAAGCTGTCGACGGGGGTGGATGCCCGCAACGTTCGCAACATCGTGCTGATGCGCCCGGTGAAGTCGATGATTGAATTCAAGCAGATCGTCGGGCGTGGGACGCGGACGTTCGAGGGCAAGGATTTTTTCACCGTCTTTGACTTCGTGAAGGCGTATGAGCATTTCAACGATCCCGAATGGGATGGGGAACCGTTGCCACCCGATGAACCCGGACCAAAGCGCCCGCCTGTTGTCGGCCCCGGCCCGGATGACACCGGCCTAACCCTGACGACCGGCCAGACATTTTCGCAAGCCGCAAAGCGCTTCACCGACGAATACGAGGTAATGACTGAGGGCGAGAGAAACCCGGTGTACGTCCAGGGTCACTATGGCAGGCTGCGAAACCACCTCCTGCCGTTCTTTGGGAAGATGGCGGCAAAGGACATCACCGCTGGTGTGGTTCAGGACTATCGAATTTTCAGACTAAAAGGCGATCCGGATGCGAAGCCTCCGTCAAGGAGCACGATGCTCCACGAGATCGTGACTTTGCGCCATGTATTGAAAACTGCGCTCCGCCAAGGCTGGATCGACCATGTTCCTGACGTGTCAGCACCGTTTAGTGGCTCGAAAAAAGTAACCCACCGCGCGTGGTTCTCGCCTGAGGAATATAAGCAGCTCTACACCGCGACGCGGCGCAATATCGGGACAGCGGTAAGCGTCTATCACAAAAGCCTTGCCGAGCAGCTGCACGACAAGATCCTGTTCATGGCCAATACCGGTATTCGTCCTGACGAAGCCAACCCGGATTATTCATGACGCCCCTGTTTTTGGGTGGATTCAACCGGCTGGGGGTGGCTTGGGTTTTACCAGGCAATAGGTTTTCGTTGCGCGGGCTGGTGCGCTTGCGAATGGTTTGATGGCTTCGGTTTCGGGATGTG
>JAAELR010000104.1 GCA_024226455.1 Paracoccaceae bacterium | reverse complement strand
GCGAGATTTATTGGCTGAACGCAGCATTGAGGCCGTCATTCCACCCAAATCCAACCGCAAGAACCCGGCGTCATGCGATATGGAAGTCTACAAGTGGAGACACCTTGTCGAAAACTTCTTTCAGAAACTCAAAGAATTCAAACGCATAGCCATGCGTGCATGCAAAACTGATACAAGCTTTGAAGCAATGCTCCATATCGGAGCGACCGTCATTCGTACACGGTGAATCTCAACAGGCCCTAGCCTAGGACACCAAACGCGCCGGGTTCGGAGCCTATACCACTGTCTGGCGGTAGCACGCGGCCTTGGAAATGAGACCGGCTCCATGTCAAGGTGCCGGAGAACCGGTCGATACATTCGCAATAGTCGTAATGTAATACTTTCCACCCCTCAAAACGCGAGTATCATTACAGAGCACCAAGTAACGGTTGACTTTCTTCTCTACAAGGTAGATCCCACCTAAATTCATGAATGTTCAGTGCCAATTTCGGTGCATGACGCAACTCTCATAAGGACACTCACAATGTCTGACACGACTGAAATCGAACCCGGCCAGGATGACGACACTCTGGTCATGGCCGCCGAGATCGTGGCTGCCTATGCCAGCAACAACCAGATGGCCCAGGGCGACCTGCCCGACTTGATCCGCAACGTGCACGGCACACTGCAGGACCTGGCTGGTGGAGGCGGCGTCACCGAGGCTGCGCCCGAAGCGCCCCCTGCCCCGGCGGTGCCGATCGACGCATCGGTCGGCAAGGACGCCATCACCTGCCTGGAATGCGGCAAGGGCTTCAAGACGCTGAAGCGGCATCTGTCGACCGAGCATGGCCTGTCGCCCGCTGACTACCGGGCGCGCTGGCAGCTTTCCAAGGACTACCCGCTGGTGGCGCCATCCTATTCCAAGCGCCGCGCCGCGACGGCCAGAAAGATCGGACTGGGCCGCAAACCGAAAGCCAAGTGATCCACCGCCCAA
Organism: Paracoccaceae bacterium; assembly: GCA_024226455.1. Classification (GTDB taxonomy): domain Bacteria; phylum Pseudomonadota; class Alphaproteobacteria; order Rhodobacterales; family Rhodobacteraceae; genus JAAELR01. The sequence continues at coordinate 6,486 of JAAELR010000104.1, read as the reverse complement.
AGGCGGGTCAGAAAACAGCAACGGCCCCGGTAATCTTGCCAGGGCCGTTTTGCTTTCTTCGGGTCGCAAATGTTTCGCGCGCGAAACATTCGGTCGTTGACAATACTGTTAGCCGCCAAGCTGGGATTTCAACCAATAGGCCAGTTTCACCCGCAGGTCGTCCGTGACCCGCGGCCCCTTCAGCGACAGAGACCGGCCGGAATAGGCCATAGTGATCCCGGTGACAACCTTCTCGCTTCCCGATGGGATGGGCCGGCTCGCCGCGCGCAATTCAGGATTCCAGTCCGCCTCTGAACCTGGGTTTCGAGACTGTTCAGGGGTCATCCGCTTCAATGCCTCCTGCAACAGCTTCGCCTCGGCCTCGGGGCTCCGGACGTCTGCCCGGTCAAGTTCTTCGCGCAGCAGGGTCCGGTTACCGGGGTCGCTGTCCAGGGCCTTGACCAGAGACAGACCCAGCCGCTCGGGGATCGCCGAGGCGAACCGCAGCAGGTCGTCGGTGGCGTGGTAGAGCGCCAGGAACGAGCGAATCTTTGACCGCTTGGCCCTGCTGGCAGTGGAGTAGAGCGCCAGCAGAGCCGCTTTCTCGGTCGGATAAACCCCTTGCTCTACCGCCTTGGCCGCGACCCGGGCACGCTCGTAATAGCTCAGGCCGAGCCGGATCTCGTTTTCCTCGACCATGGCGACATAGGCATCAGAGGCGGTTTCCGGCTGGCGCAGGATCGAAAGCACGGTGGCAAAGCCCGCCTCACCGGTCTCTGCGTGCAGCCGCTGCAACGCGGTCAGCCGACGCCAGCCCGAGATCAGCCCATGACGACCGCCTTCCAGCGCCACCACCTCGATCGGCATTTGCTGGCCACGGGCACGGATCGAGGCCTGAAGCTCTTGCAGGTCGTCACCCTCGGCGGCGATACGGTCACGGCTCAGATAACTGACATTGATTGCATCGAGCGGCAGGGCCTGGATCATCCGGCCTTCGTCCTTGGCCCGTTTCACCTCGCCGGCCAGTTCCTGCAGCGCGGCGGTGGCAGAGGCATCGCCCGCCACCTGCGCAATCGGCGCGCGCGCGCCGGGGAGACTCATCGATTTCGTCTCTAACACAGGGGCTTTCGTGTCTAGATAATCGGTTTGCGCCGGGGTCAGCCGCTTTCGCTTTACCATGAAAAATCTCCTCTTCCCCTGCCCTACACCGGGCCGATCAGCATTCGCTTACCTGACCGTACGGTGGATGTTGCGCGGCTCACCACAGGAGGGCTGCAGCGGTAAAATGTTTCGCACGCGAAACAGTTGGGTCGCCTCCCTGCCCTTCATGCCACCCGCTCGCCGTCCTGCCCCGCCAGCTCATCGCGGCGCCAGATACCCAGCAGCAGCCGTTTGAAGGCGGCATAGGTCTCGTCGAAAGCCTCGCGCCCGCGCACATAGGTCTCGCGGTTGAAGTCGCGGTAGTCGGCCTCGTAGATGCCGTTCACCTGCTCGCCCGCTTGGCCGATCAGGGCGGTGAAATCCTGCCGGTGCGGGCTAAGTGTTCGGCCCAGGTAGGCCTGCATCAGAGCCGCAAGTTCGGCCTGCTGACCGCTGTCGTAGCGAGTCAGCACCGCGCGCACCGCGTCCCATTCAAACGCCATCTCTGGGCGGCCTAGGGCGCGGGCTGCAACGTTCTCTCCATCCTCAATGCTGCGGAAGGTGGAATGCAGCATGTCAAAGAACCGGCCGGTGCTGTCGAATTCCAGGAACGAGGCACCGAGCGGCACCAGCAGAATGTCGGCTGCAGTCAGCCCGTTGATCGTCAAATAGCCGAGGGCAGGGGGGGTATCGAGGAAGATCAGGTCATAATCAGCCAGTACACCATCGGCCTCCAGCCGATCGGTCAGCGCATCCCACAGCTTCCACGACCGCGCGTGCATACGCCAGACCGGGATCTGGAACTCGGCCCAGTAGAGATTGAGCTGAGCGCCGATCAGGTCGATATTGGGCCAGTGGGTGGCCTGAATGACATCTTTCGATGTCAGGTTCAGAGCCTCGGAAAGAGGCTCATCCAGCGGGATCGGTGCCTCTCCACGTCCCTGCCGGGCCTGGTTCTCGACCCGCAGATGTTCTGCATAGTGACGCGCCAGCAGTGGAAACACCGTGCCCCATTCGTCCGCCACCTTTCCACCGAAGATTGAGGTCATCGAGCCTTGAGAATCCAGGTCCACCACCAGCACCTTGTAGCCGTCGAGTGCCGCCGACATGGCCAAATGCGCACAAGTGCTGGTCTTGCCGACACCGCCCTTGAAATTGGCCACGGCGATCATTTTCGCCGACAAGCCTTTTGGCCTGTACGGTACATACTCCTTGGTCTTTGATCCCTCGACGCTGAAATGGGCGCGCAGGCGCAACACCTCATCCAGCGTGAACCACTTGGCGCCGCCATCGGTCTCGGACTGGCCCTGGGGCAGGTTGGGGTTGGCTTTCAGCACCCGGCGGAAATGCGGCGTGGCCACGGGGATCAGGTATTTGGTGATCTCCCAGGTCGAGAACAGGCGCAGCGTCTTCCTGCCGTCCTCCTGCATGCCGCGGCTGGCCAAGTCTTCGCCCCCGGCGGCACAGGCCGCCGCGATGTTGGCAAAACCACCGCTGCCGGTGGTCTCTCCCAGTTCGGCCAGTGCCGCGTCGGGATTGATGTTGAAATACGGAGGCTGCTTTGGCCCGATGGAAGTTGCCATGAATTATAACCCCATGTGCGTCGTTTTCCCCTGTATACCCAAAAACTACGCATGTGGAAGGAAAACACGCATCAACCCCGGATTTCTAAGCAGATTCATGCGTTTTGGGGTTGGCTCGGCGGGTAATAATCTGGGCACAGCATTTTTTGCCGTTAGAATCCTGTTATTTTATAGTTACAGGGCTAGGGCGCTGCCAGAAAACATTTTGTTTTGAAAGGTTTGGCGGAGAGATTCCAGGGCAAGGCGACTCTGAACCCACGATAGGGTGACTCTGATACGACGAAAAAGTGACTCCGATCCCCCGAAGCCTGTGCTTTACCCGGCCTGTGGATAACTTTACCGTGGGCGTCAATGAAACCACGAAAGCGAGTCGCGGGACAAACCCGGGGCCAAGCGGGCAGGGCAGGGGAAAGATGAGCGGGGCATCGCTTCTTCCGGACCGGTATCCGACAGGCGATTTTTTTGTCTGCGATATCTTCGATGCACTGCCCAAGGATGACCTGGCCTCGATGGAACACCCGGTGTTTTCGCTGTCGACCCGGCCTGACCGCAAGGTGCTTGCTTATGTCCATAACGGGGCCGAGATCAGCATCACGCCCTCGGTCAAGGGACGTGCCACGATCCACGACAAGGATATTCTGATCTATTGCATCAGCCAGCTGATGGCGGCGCTGAACTCGGGTCGCGCGGTCAGCCGCACCCTGACGCTGAAGGCGCATGACCTGCTGGTGGCTACCAACCGGGAAACCAGCGGTGACGCCTATCGCCGCCTGCGTGAGGCCTTCGAGCGGCTGGCGGGTACCCGCATCACCACCAACATCACCACCGGCGAGCGCGAGGTCACATCCGGCTTCGGTCTGATCGAGGCCTGGGAGATCGTGCGTAAGAGCCCAAGCTCAGCAAAACGGGGCGGGCGCATGGTATCCGTCGCGGTGACGCTTTCGGATTGGCTTTACCAGGCGGTACTGGGGCGTGAAGTGCTGACGCTGAGCCGCGACTATTTCCGGCTCCGGAGACCGCTGGAGCGGCGCATCTACGAACTGGCGCGCAAACATTGCGGGCGCCAGCCGGGCTGGCGGGTTTCGGTCGAGACGCTGCTGAAGAAAAGCGGTTCGGGCAGCCCGCGCCGGGTGTTCCGCGCCATGCTGCGCGAGATCATCGCGCGCGATCACCTGCCCGACTACACTCTGGTCGAGGAACCCGGCGACATCATCCATGTTTCTCCCCGAACCGCGCTGGTCGAAGGCGCCGATGCGCCGCTGTTGACCGCGAATGCGCTGGAAGAGGCGCGGGCGCTTGCACCGGGCCGGGATGTGCACGCGCTGGAAGCGGAATGGAAAAGCTGGTGGGCAGCCACCGGGCGAGCCCGGCTGCGCAGCCCCGACCGGGCCTTTCTTGGCTGGCTGAGAGGGCGTGTGGGTTGAGGGGCGGGTATTTTCTGCACGTACAAGAGGTATCTCGCCTGGGGCTGTGTTGAAATGTTGAGTCCCACACGCGAAATGTGTATGGTCATTCAACGTTAATAACCTGCAGAAGTCTGGAAAATGCCATTGCTAGGCCAAGCCGGGCCGGGACTTTGTCTGTGGCTGTAACCATTCCTTAAGAGACTGTTTACCATGATCCGAGTCGCTGCCCACTTTTGCCTGACCGCCGCTCCTGCGGCTTGCCGCAGGGCAGGGTGGCGGTGGATTGCCGGTAGCCTGCACTAGCCCCATGGGGGGCTGTTGCGCTGAACATCCAACAGAGAGGACAAGGGCAATGACCCGTACCACCCCCAAAATGAAATACGCCAGCCTGACGCTCGCCGCCGGCGCCCTGTCGCTGAATGCCGGCCTGGCACAGGCAGACATCGTTCATCTCGACGATGTGATCGTCAACGGCTCGTTGTGCGTCGGCGTGGACTGCGTTAACGGCGAAAGCTTTGGCTTCGACACGATCCGGCTGAAGGAAAACAACCTGCGCGTCAGGTTCATGGACACCTCGTCCTCTTCCAGCTTCCCGTCCGGAGACTGGCAGATCACCGTCAATGACAGCGCGAACGGCGGAGCCAACAAGTTCTCGATCGACGATATCGACGGCGGCCTCACGCCCTTTACCGTCGAGGCCGGCGCGCCCAGCCATTCGCTTTATGTCGATGATGGCGGCCGCATCGGCTTTGGCACCAGCACCCCGGTAGTGGACCTGCATTTGAAGTCCGGCAACACGCCCACCCTGCGGCTGGAGCAGGACGGCTCTTCGGGCTTTACCCCGCAGACCTGGGACGTGGCCGGCAACGAGGCAAACTTCTTTGTCCGCGACGCCACCAACGGCTCGACCCTGCCGTTGCGCATCCGGCCCGGTGCACCCTCCAGCGCGATCGACATAGCCGCGGATGGCAATATCGGGATGGGGACGGACAGCCCGGCAGAAAACCTGCATATTCGTAGCACAGCAGCAAGCGATAACGCTGAGATACGGCTGGAATCCACTAACTCCGCTGGCAGTGGCAGTGGTATTTGGGAGCTTGTAACGCGTGGCGTGGACGGCGAGTTTGCCATCAACGACGAAGGCGCAGAAGGGGCCGAGTTTATTCTCTCCGGACCCAATTCGACAACACAGGGGCTTCGGATTTTAGGTACAGTGACTGCGACAACGGCGATTGTCGTTGGTAGCACTACTCTGAATGTGCCCGATTATGTTTTTGCAGAGGACTATGAACTCATGCCTCTTGAGGATCTGCAGGCATTTATTACCACCAACCGACATCTGCCAAATGTACCATCTGCGGCAGAGGTCAATGCAAGTCAGTTGAACATGACAGAAATGCAGATGTCGCTGCTGGAAAAGGTCGAAGAGCTGACGCTCTATACCATCGGGCAGCAGGCGCGTATCGACGTGCTGCAGCAGGAGATCGAGGCGCTGCGCACGCAATAAGGAGTTTATGGGCTGGCGAGCCCCCTGGCGGGGTTCGCGCCTGCTCTGTGGATCTATCCGGACAAGGCATCCCGGAACGGGCGCCTGTGACGCCCGTTCTCCTGGTTGTATGGCCGCTGCAGGCGCGAAATTTTTGCGAATATCGGAGGTTTGTGTTAGAGTGGTGCCACGACAGATACCTTCGTATTCCCATCCTAGGCGCATTTTCTCTGCTGGAGGGTGGGTCGTTTTTTTTTGCAAGAGGGGAACTCCATGTCCTATCGCACTTTTCTGGCCAGTACGATCGCAGTCCTGTCGCTTGGTGCAACCGCGGCCAGCGCCGATTTCGTGATCAATGACGACCTGATTGTCGATGGCTCGGCCTGTATCGGCTTTGATTGCGTCGACGGTGAAAGCTTTGGCTTTGACACGCTGCGGCTGAAGGAAAACAACCTGCGCATCAAGGCCGACGATACCTCGACCGCCGCCAGCTATCCGCGCAACGATTGGCAGCTTACCTTCAACGACAGCGCCAATGGCGGTGCCAGCAAGTTCTCGGTCGACGATATTTCCGGCAACCGCACGCCCTTTACCATCGAGGCAGGCGCGCGCAGCCATTCGCTTTATGTCGACGACGGTGGCCGCATCGGTATCCGCACCTCGACGCCCTCGACCGAGATCCATGTGATCGACGGCGACACGCCCACGTTGCGCCTGCAGCAGGACGGCTCCAGCGGGTTCGCGCCGCAGACCTGGGACGTGGCCGGCAACGAGACAAACTTCTTCATCCGCGACGTCACCAACGGCTCGCAGCTGCCGTTCCGGATCCGGCCTGATGCGCCCAGCAATTCGATCTTCATCGATGTCGACGGCGATATCGGGATGGGGACGG
>JAAELR010000103.1 GCA_024226455.1 Paracoccaceae bacterium | reverse complement strand
GGTGGGCCGTCGCTGGGGCGGCGTCGACACGCCCTGCCCAAAAGGCTTGGCGCGCCAGAAAGGTGACGCTGTCGCCCTTGAAGTCGTCTGCCACGACCGCGCCATGCAGAACCCGTCCCGCGGTGCCGCCGTTGCGGCGCAGGTTGTCGCGGGCAACGGGGGCCATATCGGGATTGGCCTCGATCCCCAGCACCGCCGCACCGCCGACGATCTGCGCGGCGTGCGAACAAAGATAGCCCGCACCGGCCCCCAGATCGACAAAGCGGTCATCGGGGTTCAGGTGGCGCTTGAGCGCGGTCGACTCGGTGCCCTCGTAGCGGCCCGATTCGATGGCTTTGACGATTTGTGGCGACAGGCAGGCGTCGGGAATATCCAGCGCGATGCCGTCGATGGTGAAACTGCCCATGGAACCTGCCTTGGCTTTGCTGGCAGACCTAGCGACAGGGTGCGCACCTGTAAAGGCCCGGCTCAATCGTCGGGCGGCACCAGCCCCAGCCCGCGCAGATAGACACCGATGCCTGTCTCCAGCAGATCCTCGGCAGAGTAGGGCGCGCGGGCGCCGACGCCGCCGCGGGTGAACAGTTCGACCACACCGTGGCTGAGCGCCCAGACATGGGCCGAGAACATCGCCGCGGGGGGGCGTTTTTCGGGCGGGATATGTTCCGAAAGGTTTTCGGCGGCCTTTTCCAACACGCCGCTGGCGCGGCCCGCCGCCAGGGCCAGATCCGGCGTACGGTTGACCGAAATGCCGCTTTCAAACATCGCCACGTAATGGCCCGGATACCTGCGGGCAAAGGCCAGATAGGCGCGGCCCGTGGCCTCGAACGAGGCCAGCGCAGAAGGTTGGCCGGTGTCGTAGGCATATTCCATCAGGTCGGCGAAGATCTCGTACCCCTGCCGCGCGGCCTCGGCAATAAGATCCTCGCGCCCCTCGAAATGGCGGTAGACGGCGGCCGGGGTCACGCCGGCCTGCTTGGCGGCCTCGGAAAGCGTGAACCCGGTCGGGCCCTTGGCCTCGATCAGTTGCAGTGCCGCGTCGATCAAGGCCTGGCGCAGATTGCCGTGGTGGTAGCCGCGTTTAGGCATCCCAGATTTCGGGCCCCCCGCAAATGGCCGGATCGGGGTCGCAGGCGACATTGGCGACCTTGCCAGCATAGTCGATGCGCGACAGCACCGCACGCAGCGCCGCGATACGGGCCCGGCGCTTGTCGTCGCTGCGCACGATGGTCCAGGGGGCGATTTGCCCATGCGTTTTTGCAAAGGTTTCGCCGATAGCGGCGGTGTAGTCATCCCATTTCTTCAGGCCCTCGACGTCGATCCAACTAAGCTTCCATTGTTTCAGCGGGTCCTTTTCACGCGCCAGAAAGCGGCGCAGCTGCTCAGCCCGGCCGACATTGAGCCAGAGCTTGACCAGGTGGATGCCATCATCCACCAGCGTCTGTTCGAAGCCGGGAAGCTGGCGGAAGAACCGGGCGCGCTGGTCGTCGTCGCAAAAGCCGAACACCTTTTCGACCACGCCGCGGTTGTACCACGAGCGATCGAAAAGCACGATTTCGCCGGCTGTGGGTAGTTGCTGGACGTAGCGCTGGAAATACCACTCGCCCTGTTCCCGGTCGCTGGGTTTCGACAGAGCCACGACGCGCGCCACCCGCGGGTTGAGGTTTTCGCGAAACCGCTTGATGGTACCGCCCTTGCCAGCCGCATCTCGGCCCTCGAAGATCACGATGACCCGCTTGCCGGTGGCTTTGACGTCGGCCTGCAGTTTGACCAGTTCCAGTTGCAACTGTGCCATGGACCTGTCGTAGTCGCCGCGTTTCATGCGGTCGTTATAGGGGTAGCTGGCGGACAGAATATCCTTCCTGCCGCTATTGCCGATAGCGGCCCTGATGTCGCCGGGGGCCTCGGTGTCGTGGAATTTGCTGATCGCGCCGTCGAAGGGCAGAGCCATGTTATTGCCTTTCACTTTACCCAAACATCTAGGGTGAAAGGAGTTTTGGCGCAATGCCCGGGGCAGGGTGTTTGATGATGCCGGGAGCCAAGCCATCCGGAAATGCCCGCAACAGGCAGCTTCGAGGCGGCTTTTCAGCGCCCAATCTGGTCCATGTCAAAGGGTGTTGTCTGGTAGATCGCGTTTATCCAGTTGCCATAGAGCAGATGCCCGTGGCTGCGCCAGCGGTTCTGAGGGGTCAGCGAGGGGTCGTCGTCGGGGTAGTAGTTCAGTGGTACGTTGACCGGTGTTCCGTTGCTCACATCGCGGTCGTATTCGCCCTTCAGCGTGTCGCTGTCATATTCGAAATGGTTGAAGATATAGAGCGCCCGGTGGATGGGATCCTCGACCAGGCAGGGGCCGACCTCTTCGCTGCCCAGCAGGGTCGACAGTTCCGGGTTGGCGTCGATCTCGTCCTGGCGCACCTCGGTCCAACGGCTGACCGGGATCACGCAATCGTCGGAGAAACCGCGTAGATAGGGAGAGGCGGGGGCCAGGTTCTGGTGCCGGAAACAGCCGAATGCCTTGTGCGGCAGCATGTGTTTCTCGATCCCGTAGAAATGCCACATCATCGCCATGCCGCCCCAGCAGACGCCAAAGGTGGAATGCACATGGGTCTGGCTCCATTCCATCACCTCGCGTAGCTCTTCCCAATAGGTCACCTCCTGGAATGGCAGATGCTCTATCGGGGCTCCGGTGATGATGAGGCCGTCGAGTTTCTCATCGCGCACCTCGGCAAAGGGGCGATAAAACGCTTCCATATGCTCGGGCGCGACGTTCCTTGACTTGTGCTCTGTCATCCGGATCAACTGCAGGTCGATCTGCAGCGGCGTCGCGCCGATCAGGCGGCCAAACTGGTTTTCGGCCTGGATCTTCTTGGGCATCAGGTTCAAAAGCCCAATGCGCAGCGGGCGGATATCCTGCCGCTTGGCTTCGTCTTCCGACAACACCATCACGCCCTCTCGGCTAAGAACCTCGAAGGCGGGCAGGTCGGAGGGCAGGGTGATCGGCATGTGGTGTGATCCTGTTGCTCGAAGCGCCGGGATAACGCTTCGACCGGCGAAACGCCAGAAGTCACAGGATTTTCCATGACTTTTAGCCGAAATAACGCAACAGCCCTTTGGGAATCACGGAAAAATCACGATGCATTGTTTAACTATGGTTACCATCAACGCATAACCAGTTGTTGGTGCAAAGTAGGGGGAAGCGGTCGCCGGGGAAAAGATTGGTCAAGTTGAGTGGCACTACTTTCAACGATGCCCCGCACTGTATTTGTGAGTGGTCATGCAGCATCTCCCGGCTCCATGCGCCGAGTTCCAAGGGTTCCTGCGGAATTCGGTGCATGAAGCCTTTTTTCAGCATCGCTAGGCCGACCCAGACGCCTGCCTCCCTCTTTTGAAAGCATTTCATTCCGCGCCTCCCCCCCTGTGTCAGGGAAGTTGTCCGCTGCTCTACTTTTCCTCTAATTCTGAGGTGGGCGGGATAGGATGATGATTTGGGATATTCACCGGAACGTAGATCGGCTGTGCTGAAGCGGATGCTT
>JAAELR010000102.1 GCA_024226455.1 Paracoccaceae bacterium | reverse complement strand
TTTCATTGAGAAAACCCAGTTTGCCCCCGGACATTTTTTGTCCGGCGCTGGAACGCGTGGCCAAACCGAATATTGCCATGATAACATCATCTTACCACAGCTCAGAGAGTCTTTTGGCGACTTCCGGTGAATAATCCGGGCTAAACGCAGCGTTTCCGCCGCCCCCCGTGCGGCAAGGCGCGCGGGGACCTGCCCCGGGGTACGTCTGCGGTCGTGATCCGGCCCTCCTGAAGGTGACCAGTTGGGGTGTCGTAAACACCTGTGACCAGCAGCAGGGGAAAGAGCATGAACACCGCCAGAACAATTCCGGCAGTCGCGACACTCCGGAGCCTCTTGCTTATTTTGTTCCTTTTACCCGGTTCCGGCCCGGCCACCGCGGATGAAGCAGACTGCGCAAGATGCGCGGCGCTGGAAACCGCCTACGAGGAAGCCAAGCAGGAAGCCAAGCAGGAAGCCAACGACGCAATGATACGATTGGAAGCGGCGGGGTCCGATAGAGAGTGGCTGAAAAAAGAATTCCAGAGACAGGCGGATGAGTTGGAGTATTTCGATGAAGCCATCCGGCTCGAAGACTCACTGTTGACAGAGCACAAGGATCTCTGGCGGCTGGAGAAGCTGCAATACGGGAATTCGCCTTATGCAAAATACCTCAAAAGACTGATTGACGAACAGAAGCTTCGGGTTTTTAGTCTCAAATCTGAAAGATCAGAGTTGGAGGATTCGAGAAACAAGAATATCTCCCACTGGGTTGAACTCCGAGAAACGCTGCGAGACCGGAAGTGGGACAAAGACGCCGCGCTTGAGGCGCGCGAAAAGGCGAAGGCAAAGTACCTGGCCTGTATTCTGGCCTGCGAACTGGCTTTTGACGCCGCGGCGGATGCAGATCCAGACGATCCTGCCGCCGGTGCCGAACCGGATGACGGCGGCTCTGCCGACCCTGCCGACGAAGCTCCGGGCGACCCTGCACCGGAACCTGCAGAGGCAGCGGACGACGATGCAGCAGAGCCTGCAGACGCCCCGGACGGCCCCGCACCAAAAGCTGGCGATGCGTCTGGGCCGGAAATGGAAGCGGTGGACGAAGAGCATGCGGCACCGGTCGAGGACGTTCCAGCAGACCCCGCGCCAGATGCCCGCCCGGGCGAAGGCGAGCAGATCATCGCCGACTACATGGCCCGGGTTCATGCGCATCTCGGTCGCATCCAGGACGCCATCGGCAGGTGCGACGAAGCGGCCTATCAGGCTCTGGTCGCCGAGTTCGAGGACTATATCGGCCCGGCGCTTGGCTATACCATGCGTGACGCCGACCGCGAGCGCCTGCAGCCAGAGATCGACGCCACCATGGACGAGATCCGGACCCTGCAACACGCCATCCCGCCCTTCCCCGACCCCTGTGACAGCGCCAATGTCCATTTTCCAGAGTTGGAATATGTCATCGACCAGCACGACGTTGCCTTGGAAAACATGACCTGGGCCGGGTTTGTGTGCGATTTGGATGTGTACAATCGCAATTTCGATACTTTTGCCTCCATCCTGCCAGCGTTACACGCAATGCGCGCAGCCTCCGAGACCGAAGCCGCCAAAGGTGCAGAGCCCGGCACGACGGAACTGGACGAGAAAGTCAGGCAAAGCAGGCTTAGGGCGCTTATCGTCTGGATCGGGGTCTTCACCCAAGAGGTTGAAACCCTCTTGGGCACCTTGGGGGATTCTGAATGGGTGGTGCGCAGTGAAGGGGCCGATTTCTGCCCTATCCCCGAGGAAGTCCCCGCACGACGCGCATTGTGGCCCACGCCCGAGGGCTTATCGGGTGGGTCCACGGAAACCATCCGGGGATTGAGAGCCAGGCAATACGCCGGCAAGACCGCTGTCGAACTGCCAGCATCCGTACGCGATGCCGCCATCGCCGCGGGCATTTCGATACCACCCTTCGCAGAGCTTCCCGGCGGCGGCTGAAAGGCACTTTGGCAGCGTTCCCCGGGGCCGCGCCACCCCGGGCCCTCTGCTCAGGCGGCCTTGGCCTCTTGCAGGTAGGCCTGCAGCCGCGCCTGCAGATGCGCGATGGCATCGTCTCGACCCAGAAACTCGGCCAGCTTCATCCAGCGCACCTCGCGTCCTTCGGACCCCAGCCGAGGCGGCGGCAGGCACAGCCATCCCGGCTGCGCCACGAAAAACCAGGTCGCCCCGGCACCGGGCCGGATATATTCCCGGCTCCACACCACATCCGCCGGGCGCAGCCGCAGCCCGGCCTCTTCCCAGCACTCGCGCAGGGCGCAATCGAGCGGGCTCTCGCCGGTCTCACGCCCGCCGCCGGGCAGGTCCCACAGGCCGGGATACACTATACCCGGTTTCATATCGCGCAGAAACGCCAGCACATGGCCCGCGCTCAGTACCGCCAGTTTGGCTCCGCTGAACATCATGACCGGCACTCTACCCCAGCCGCCCGGCAAACGCCCACAGGCACCCCCGGCGGCAACCCGCCGACGGCAGGTCCCCGCCAACCTGTGATCAAAGCAGCCACTCGATCGGCAGCAACCCGATCAGGACGAAAGTGGCCTGCTGAAACCACGACGTGCCGGGTTCTTCCTGATAGGTCAGGCTCTGGCCCGCGCCCAGGGCCTCATGCCAGACCATTTCTCCCTCGGGGGTCAGTTCGGGCCGGTAGCTGACGAAATCGACCCGCCGGTCAAATGCCGCGGCGATGTCTTCGGCGAATGCTGGGCTGTCGATCAAAAAGCCCATTTCACAGTTCAGCATGGCCGACCGCCGGTCGAAATTGAACGAGCCGATGAAAACGCGGGACTTGTCGATGGCAAAGGTCTTGGCATGCAGGCTGGCCCCGGCAAGACCGATGGGGTGGACCTGCAAGTCCTTTTCTGGCGTCATGCCGCCCCGCAGTTTCAGCTCGAACAGCTTTATCCCGCTTTGCAGCAATCTGCGCCGGTAGCGCGAATAGCCCACATGAACCAGCGACACGTCGGTGGTGTCCATGGCGTTGGTCAGGATGCGGATCTTCTTGCCGCTGCGCGCAAGTCTGGTGAACAGCCGCGTGCCGCGAAGTCCGGGCACGAAATAGGCGGAAATCAGGTCAAAGCTCTCCTCGATCTCGCTAATGATCGCCCCCAGCCGGCTGACCATCAACTGGTCACGCCTGGCCATGCCCTGTCCCTTGACCGGGTCGTCGGCGACAAGCTCGACACCGGTCCATTCCATTGCCACCTCGCCCTCGGCAAAGCGCTCGGCGCTGTTTTCCAGGTCACTCTGCAGCAGGTCGCTTTCGGGGCTGGCCAGCACCTCTGCCACCCGGGCCCCGAATGCCTCGGCGTCGCCCGCGCCGCGGATGATATCCCCGACCGCGAAAACCGAGGCGCAGTTCCAGTAGGCGTCGAACATCGCCGCGGTCTGCCCCACGACAGGCCCGGTGGCCAGCACGTCGGTGTCGATATAAAAGCCGTCCTTGCCGACGCTGAAATACTCGTCGCCGATATTGCGGCCGCCGATGATCGCGGCGACCCCGTCGGCGATGAACGACTTGTTGTGCATCCGCCGGTTCATGCGCATGAAATCATAAGCATAGCCCAGCATCTTGGGGCTGCGGACCGTGGTCGGGTTGAACAGGCGTATCTCGAAATTTTCCTGGGCGTTCAGGGCCGCCATGAAGCTGTCGAGCCCGTCGACGCCGTTGTCGTCCAGCAGCAGCCTGACCCGCACACCGCGCTGCGCGGCGCGCTGCAGCGCGTCGAGCAGCAGGATGCCGGATATATCGTCGTGCCAGATGTAATACTGCGTGTCGATCGACTGTTCCGCCGCCTCGGCCAGCGCCATCCGGCTGGCCAGCGCGTCGCTGCCCGTCAGCAACGGCATCACCCCCGACCTGCCGCCATGCTGCGCCACATCCCGCGCCATTAGCTGGCCCAGCGCCGTTTCGGGGTCGGCGGGGATGGCCCGGCTGACGGCCCGCCCCGAGATATCCGGCAAGGCAAACACTCGCCGCGCCACAATGCGGGCAACGACCACACAGGCGGCGGCAATGACGAGCACAAGAAAGTAACGCACCATTCCGCCTGACTAGAGCAATTCCAATCCAATCGGAATCAGGAATTCACGCCGCACTCAGAGGCGGCGCACGCATGGCATGCGCGTTCGGGGGGGCAGGGTGAATGCGTTCGGATTGGAAATGTTCTAACCCAAGGCGGCGGCTCTGCCTAGGCGGGCAGGTATTCGAGCGTGTGGCCGGATGCCTTGATCAGGGTCTTGGTATCGCTTCGTCGATGGAAGGTGGCGCGATCCATGACAATGACAGCCTTTGGCGGCAGCTTCGGGATCAGGAGTTGTTCAAGCCAGAGGTTGAAGATACCGGCGTCGACATTGGCCTTGGTCAGGCCGGTGCACAGCAAGCGGATCGGCCCAGACGAGATGGAACTGGTCCTGGCCGAGACGCTGGCGATTGCAATCAAGACCGGCGCAGTTAGCCAGCGGCAACTGGAGCGCGTGTCACGGTGGACACCACAGTGCAGACCAAGGCCATTGCCCACCCCACCGACAGCCATCTGATCCAGCGTGCCAAAGAGTGGCCCCCTCTCGGCGATTGCCATGCAATCGCCTGTCGGTCAGGGGAACCGGGTGGCCAAACGATGCGGGCTGAAGCTGCGCCAGGCCTTCACACGCAAGGCGCGCAACGCCCGCAAGGAGGCCGCACGGTTGATGCACACAGGCGGTCATAAGCAGGGAATGCGCTGGATCCGAAAGATGCGGGCCTGGCTGGGCCGGCTAATCAGGGATATCCGGCGCAAGATCGAAGGCAAGCCCGGTTTTGAGGCGGCATTCAATGTGGCCTTGCTGAGGGCTGAGCGCATCCTGGGTCAAAAGCCTGGGGACAAGAACAAACTCTATGCCTTCCACGCCCCAGAAGTGGAATGCATCCAATGCCCGGCAGTCGATGCGCAGCATCGATGAGAGGGGGCAAAGGGCAAGGCGCGTATCCGCTATGAGTTCGGCGTGAAGACCTCGATTGCCACCACCAACGAGCGCTGCAAAGGAGGCCAGTTCGTGCTGTG
>JAAELR010000101.1 GCA_024226455.1 Paracoccaceae bacterium | reverse complement strand
TCACTGGCTTCGTTGTGATTTCGCGGCCCTCTCGTGGTTTGCACGCACACCACTGCCGGGCAGTGGCCGGGTGGTCGAGCGCACATTCGCTTGGCTTGGCAGATGCCGTCGATTGGCAAAGGATTGGGAGGCTTCAATTGCTTCTGCTGACGCTTGGACCCTCATCGCCTCAATCCGAAGAACTGCCCGACATATCGCAAGAAAAAACGTGCTCGAATTATGAGTCAGACTCTAACTCATTGAAATGACTCACCCAGACAAGCCCGCTATACTCAAATCACAACGGATTTTGTCGAACTGGGGGGCTCGGCGAAGGTGAGCAGGACCAAAGAGGGCCCGGCGAGCGTTACCTGAACCGGTTCAGTCGGGCGCTGATGGCCTGCGTCCTCTCTGCCAACAACACCCAATCACCCCGGGCTTCAACGTTCAGCCGCACCACCGGTTCGGTGTTCGACCGCCTCAGGTTGAAGCGCCAGTCATCGAACGCCGCCGACAGCCCGTCGAGGCGGTCGATACTTGCACCATCGGTAAACTCTGCTTCGATCGCGGCAACCGCCGCCTGCGGGTCTGCCAGCCGAAAGTTGATCTCACCCGACGATGGGTACGCCGCGCGCATCCCCCCCACCAGCTCAGACAAGCGCAGGCCCGTTGCAGACATATGGGCCACCACCAGCAACCACGGGATCATGCCGCTATCGCAATACATGAAGTCGCGGAAGTAGTGATGCGCCGACATCTCTCCGCCATAGACAGCATCGACCTCGCGCATCGTTTCCTTGATCAGCACGTGACCAGTGCGCGACACCACCGCCCTGCCCCCGGCCCCGGTAACGACGTCTTGCGTGTTCCACATCACACGCGGATCATGCACGATCCTCTCGCCTGGCGCCCTAGCCAGCATCGCCGCGGCCAACAGTCCAACGATATACTCGCCGTCGATGAAAGCGCCGGTTTCGTCGAACAAGAAACAGCGGTCGAAATCACCGTCCCAGGCGACGCCCAAGTCGGCGCCGTGGGCACGCACCGCGTCGCCGGTCGCTGGCTGGTTTTCCGGCAAGAGCGGATTTGGAATGCCGTTCGGAAACGTGCCGTCCGGATGGTGATGCATCCGAACGAAGTCCAGCGGCGTTTCGGCAAGCGTCGAGGCGATTGCGTCAAATGTCGGCCCTGCGGCGCCGTTGCCGGCATTGACCAGAACCTTCAATGGGCGCAGGGCGGCGGTCTCGACGAAGGACATCACTCGTGCCACATAATCCGCGCGCGGGTCCAGCCTTTCGCGCTGCCCCACGGCCGCAACGGGTGCCCCGAACGCATCCGCCTCTACCAGCGCTTCCATCTCACCCAACCCACTGGCCCGGCTGACCGGCCGGGCACCGGGGCCGATCAGCTTGACGCCGTTATCGCCGATCGGGTTGTGGCTTGCCGTCACCATCAAGCCGCCCCCCGCGCCCAAATGATCGGTCGCGAAATACACTTCTTCGGTGCCGCACAATCCGATATCGAGTACTTCTGCACCCTCGTCCATCAGCCCGCGCGCGAGCGCGTCCTGCAGCATTTCCGAACTACCGCGGATATCGCGCCCCAGCACGACCTCGCCCGGCGCCATCACCTGGGTAAAAGCGCGGCCAAGGCGGTATGCAAGACCCTCGTCGAGCGTCTCGCCCACGCGGCCACGGATATCATATGTCTTGAATGCACTCAGCGCCATGATGTTCCCCTGGAATTTGGGTGCCGACTACCCACGAAATCCCGTCGCCACAACGAACTTCTCTGAACTGTCCGATCGACTGGCGGGCGGTTTGACATTGGCGACCTTGGCAAAACGCTGTTTTAGAAGCTTCTGCAATTCGCCCTCGGCACCGCCGGCCAACACCTTGGCCACGAATGTGCCGCCCTTATCGAGCACATCGAAGGCAAAGTAGGCCGCCGCCTCGCAAAGCGCGATTATCCGCAAATGGTCGGTCTGTTTGTGGCCCGACGAGGCCGACGCCATGTCAGACATCACCACATCGGCCTTGCCGCCCAACCATTCCCTGACCTTGTCGTCAGCGCCCTCGTCCAGGAAATCGAGCTGGTGCAATTCGGCCCCGGCGATGGGTTCGACTTCTTGCAGATCAACCCCCAGCACGCTGCCCTTGGCTTTGCCCGGGTTTTCGCCCAGCGCATTGGCCCGCTGAACCGCGACCTGACACCAGCCGCCCGGCGCGCATCCCAGATCAACCACGCGGGCACCCGGGACCAGAAAGCGGTACTTGTCGTCCAACTCAGAGATCTTGAACGCCGCGCGTCCGCGATAGCCCTCGGCCCGGGCGCGCTTGACGTAAGGGTCGTTTAGCTGGCGCTCCAGCCAGAGCGTCGACGACAGACGCCGCCCGCGCGCCGTCTTGACCTTTGTGCGCAAATCCCGCTGCCCGCGTCCGGAGGTTTTCTTTGTCATTCTTTGTCCAACGTGCCAGGCACAGCAATACCGTCCAGAAGATCCTGCCCGGGCAGACTTCTCTGGAAGACTCCGTTTACAGCACCCTGCGCCCTGGTCTCAATAGGATCCGTCCTCGAGCACCCCATCAGCGCTCATCTGCGCATAAAGCAACCCTTCGCGCAGGCCACGGTCAGCGACCGACAGCCGGTCTGTCGGCCAGACCCGCAGCAGCGCCTGCAGGATCGCCGCCCCCGACATGATCAGCGCATGCCGGTCGCGGCCGATACGCGGGTCGGTCCGCCGTCCGGCAGGGCCGAGCGCCAGGTATTCGCGGATCACCTTGTCAATCTGGTCCGAGGTCATACGCAGCCCGTCAACCTTGTTGCGGTCGTAACGCTTCAGCCCAAGATAGCTGGCGGCCACGGTGGTCACGGTGCCGCTGGTACCGATGATCTGAAATCCTTCCTTGGCCTGGATCTCGTCATAGGGGGTGAAGCTGGCAAGGTTCTCTTCGAAGAACCAGCTCATCAGCGCAAAGCGGCCCGCGTCATCCTCGACATCGTGGAACTGATCGCGCAACGTCGCTACCCCCAGCGGCACGCTGATCCAGTCCACCACCCGCGCGTGGGGAAACGGGCTGCCAATGGGCTGGAACCCGTTGTGCAAACGCATGATCGCACGAGGCCGGTCGGCCCGCGGTACCGCCGTCAGGTCGATCCACACCAGTTCTGTCGAACCACCGCCAATATCGACTACCAGCAGTTGGTCGGTCTTGGTGCTGACAAGCGGCGCGCAGGATACTACCGCCAATTGCGCCTCTTGCTTGGGTTCGATGATCTCCAGCCACAGCCCGGTCTCGCGCCGCACATGGGCCATGAACTCGGTGCCATTGACGGCACGGCGACAAGCCTCTGTTGCCACCAGCCGCATCCGTTTAACGGCGTGGTTTTCCAGCTTTTTGCGGCAGATACGCAGCGCCTGCACGGTGCGCGCCATCGAAGAGCGGCTCAGTCTGCCAGAGCGCTCCAGCCCCAACCCCAACTGCACCGATTTCGAAAAGCTGTCGACCACATGGAACTGACTGCCCTTGGGCTGGGCAATCAGCATGCGGCAAGAGTTCGTCCCGAGATCCAGCGCAGCATAAAGCTCTGCCGGGTCGGGACGTTGCGGTGCAGAAGGCTCGACCGGAACCGGGAACGCGCCCACACCTTTGCGACGCTTGGGCGCCATATCGATCGCCCTCCAACTGTAGTTGGGGCAACGTTACGCGAGGCCCGGCATCACGCGCAAGCGAAGTCTGCGCACCAATCACAGGTTTCCTATCCGGATCCGGCATGGGGAACGTGTTGCATGTCGCTCCAACACGAGGCGACATAGCCACTGGGCGTAGAGGGGGTCAGGGAAATATAGGCAATCGGCCTTACCATGAGTCAGTTTTGCCATCTGACCCACAGTTTTGGGATCTTGAGCCTTCG
>JAAELR010000100.1 GCA_024226455.1 Paracoccaceae bacterium | reverse complement strand
GGTTGACCGAGAGCCCGTTGGCCTGAAAGTCCTGGCCGAGCAGGGAAAATGAACCACCGGCCTCGATGATGAAGATCCGGGGCCGGTACATGGCGGCCATCTGCTGCAACAGATAGACCAGCAGCGCCGACTTGCCGGCGCCGGTAGGACCCAGGATGAGCATGTGGGCGTTTTTCTTGCGATCCTCCCGGTGCAGGGGATCGAATACCAGGGGTTCGGCACCCCGATTGAAGAAACTCAGGCCGGGGTGCCCGGTCCCCCTCGAACGCCCATACAGGGGCAGTAGGTTGGCGGTATGGCTGGAAAACACCAGTCGCGATCTCCGGCTGATCCGATCCAGTGACGCATCATAGGCCATGGGCAGGTTGCGGATGTAGCTGTCCAATGCCAGCAGATCGGCCTCCCGCAGGATCGGCTGCAGCCCATTGGGCAGCAACAGGGCATTCAACTGGTTGACATTGGCCCGCAATGATTTCAGATCATCTCCCCGGACATAGAAGGCCATGCTCAGGGGATAGAGCTTGTTCCCCCTGGCCATCTCCCGCTCGACAACCTCGGCATCTTCCCGGGTGAGTTCGGCTTCCGCGGAGTCGCCTACGGCGGCGCGTTTGACCCGGGCGATATGGCTGCGGGTGAAGTCCTGGGGTTTGACCGTCATGGTCATCACCATCACGGTGTGTTCCGGAAACCGATCGAAGAGGGAGAATAGATGATCTCCGGCCTGACGTTCGGCGGTCATGTGCCCCACCTCGGGCGCCCGGCGCAGCCCCTGTACCGTGACGATGGTGTGGGGCAGATCATCGAACCACCAGGTGGCCGATCCATTATCCGAGCGCGGCATCGCCAACGTGAGGCGCTCGGCCAGATCGTAGCCGAAGGGAAGTGCTTCGTCCCCGGGATAGGAGGCGAGTTCCACCAGCCGGTCGGGATCACCATTGGTGATCTCGGGGGCCGGGTTGAACCACTTGAGCAGCCACTCGTAGAGGTCCCGCCCGGTGCCGCGCCGCGCCCGGATCCCGGCCGAGGCCAAGGCGGCCACCCATTTTGTGGCAACATCATTCAGCGCCTCTTCCACCTCTATCGCCGGTGGCGGGTTGCCCCTGGGTTTCAGCCGGCGATAGAGCACCGCCCGGACCCGGCGCACCTGGCCGCGCCAGCGGGTCCCGGTCACGGCATGATCCTCAAACAGGCCGCCCGGCC